>DATFTU010000635.1:0-3979 GCA_035261565.1 Bacteroidia bacterium | reverse complement strand
TTTAAATCCTGCTTGTTTACTTTTTTAAAAAATCCCTTTGTTTTTTTATGGATTTGCTTGACAGTCAGTATATATTGTTTTGTTTTTTTGTGAAATTTCGTGATTTCAGACTTTCTTTCCTTTGGACTTGGAATAATATTTTCTTCAAATTCTTGGAGTTTATAGTGTTCAAATAATTGATGCAAAACGTCCCATTCTCTGATATGTCCTGCTTTTTTAAAAATATGCTTCAATGGTTTATATGACGATGAAAAACTGAATTGTTTTGAATTACATGCAAGTAGTTTAAATATAGTTTTTACTTTCTTTAATTCTACACGAACTTGATGTAATTGCTCGGGCTTGGGTTTGTTTTTATATTTTTTTAAATTGGATTTTAAAATGCTGAACCTTTTGTTTACATATTTATTTAGATGCTTCATTACTTATGGAAGACAATATAGAAACAGCAACATAAAAGCCCATGTGTTAATACGCTATTTCTCATTTTTGAGATTGATATCCTGACTGGTTCTGAGGAAGTGGGCATATTCATAAATTACATAAATAAAACCTTATACCAAATTTGTTTGGCATATATATAACTTGGTTTGAACCAGGGTCGATGCGCCAAAAGTATAGCAAAATAATTTGACGATTTTTTTTCTCAGATGGGGAAATTAATTCATGTTGTAATTTTTAAATTGTAATATAATTAAGGGCTTTATGAGCTTAGAAAAAAGCAGTGTATTGGCATAATTTTTAAAGATGCAGTGCAAAAAACAAAAACAATAATTAAAAAATTAAAGCCATGAAACAATTAATTAAAAAAAGAAGAAATGGGAATGGAAGTTTATTTCCATCATTACGAGATGATTTTTTCGGCGGTGGACTACTTACCCCTCGCTTATTCGATTTTGACGAGGACTTTTTTACACAAAGGATTTCTCTGCCTTTAGCCAATATCACGGAAACTAATAAGGAATTTAAAGTAGATCTTTCTGTGCCAGGTATGAAGCGGAGCGATTTTAAAGTGGATGTTGATAATGGCATTTTAACCATTAGCAGCAAAAAGGAAGAAGAAAAGAATGAAAATGAAAAAAATTATTGCTCCTGCGAATTTTCATACAGTAGTTTTTCACGTTCTTTTACATTACCAGATAATGTTGATGAAAACAATATCAATGCTAAGTATGATAATGGTATGCTGGAGATTACAATTCCGAAAAAAGAAATTTCCGTTGCAAAACCGAAAAAAGAGATTGCCATTGCTTAAGAAAAATTTATAACCAAATTATAATCTGACTTGGTCAAATAAACCTATGATTTAAAAATCATAGGTTTATTTTTCGGGCAGATAAAAAATAAAAATTTATAATTATGATATTAGTAGCAAATTCATTAGCCCTGCTGGTCGTATATGCAGGAATAAAGTTGTTAATTCAAAGCAAAAAAGAGACGCTTGGGCATCTTTATAGTTATGCTTCATGGTTTTTTATTATTGCTGGTTTTCTGATATTGGCCTGTACAGGTGCTTGTTGCATTGCCATGTGCTGTAAATATGGAACACATATGATGTACCAAAAACATATGATGGCGGATGATGAGGGAGACGAACATATGTATAGAGGGTATAATCAAATGAAAATGATGAGATTTCATCCTCATGAAAAAGAGGATGGCTGTATGGTACACATTAATTGCTATGGCGACATGGAAAAAAGTTGTAAGTACATTGATTTTTGTAAAATGGATACTGTGAAGGGTAATAAATGAAAGTGAATTTAAAAGATAATCTTGAATGGTATTCCGAGAATGATACCAGCAATAGTGAAATAATGGATATTATGGAAGAAATGCGCCCTAAAGAGCAATTGCAAAAATTACTTGACAAATTGACTAAACAGTGGTGGCTTCAGGATTCCAATATAAGTCTTTTGCGCTGATATCTTAATTATCTAATGGCATGATATTTAATAGGATTGACTGTAGGATTATCCTTTGGGGAAGGTTTGAAAAAAAAACTGAGAAACAAATAACTTGAACCGGATCGTACTGGCATTAGGAAGAAGGAAAATTAGAAAAAGCCTCTGATAAAACAGAAACTTTTTTCGATGGTATTAATTTTATTAAAAAAAGGAAATAATAAAATATGAAATATTTAGTTTTGTCAGGCCGTATACTCTTTTCATTAATTTTTTTAATGACCTTAATGAGTCATTTTAAAAAGGAAGTTATCGATTATGCAACTATGAAAGGAGTTCCGGCGGCAGCATTTTTTGTACCTTTTTCAGGTATTATAGCTATAGTTGGGGCAGTAAGCATAATATTGGGTTACAAAGCAAAAATGGGTGCTTGGTTGATAGTTCTTTTTTTAATTCCTGTAAGTTTTTATATGCATGCTTTTTGGAACGAGACTGATCCCACGATTATGAAAATGCAGATGGCAAATTTTATGAAAAACCTCTCTTTAATAGGAGCAGCACTGTTAATTTCATATTTTGGATCTGGCCCTTTAAGCATTGATAAAGAAAATAGTTCAGCAGAGCAGAAAAAATAATTTCCGGGTTATAACAATGTAGCTTTCTTACCCCATTTTGTATTCTTTTTTACTCGTTTTTAATTTCAAATATTTCTTATAAACAAGAGATAATAAGCTTTATTGTCTGATTTTAGCTTGTAAACCGGTTATGTATGGGTTCCTGATTTTCAGCTTTACAATTTATAAACATTTCAAAATCAACTGGAACATTAATTGCATATAAAATCACAAAAAAATCAGAATTTCTAAAAGTGATTTTGAAACGAACAAAACAGAAGTTTCTGAGACACCTTGTCTTATAATTTGAGCATTAATGAATTTAAATAACAATGGAAACAAATTTCAGTAAAACAAGTGAGAAACAGAACGAAAGTGCTCGAATGGCCGGTAAATGGTTTAATGATATCGGCTCTCCAATGATGGATACTTATAATAAGCAACTAAATACACTTTTCAGTTTTTATAATAATCTGGTTACTCCCCAGCTCGAAACTTTACGTAATCAAATGATAAAGTTTAATACTAATTGGATTGATAAGCTCCAGAAACAATTTCAGGATATGCAAAGCAATTGGAGTGAATTAAATGGAAAATCTCAGGAAATTATTCAAAGACAATGGGAGGCTACGAATAATAACATAAACTCCATGTTGGAAGCCTGCAATAAGCAAATGGATGTTTCAACTGAATCCTCAAAGAAACTGATAGAGGAAATAAACAATCAATTTTATTTGATAGGAAAGCAAAATGAAAAACTATGGTCTGATATTTATAAAACAGCAGTTTCTGATAAAACAGAAAATCAGGAAACGTCAAGAAAAACAAGCAAAGCAAATTAAAGCATAAAATGGTACTCAAAATCATGAGAACTAAAAAGGTAGGGTGGGTACCTGTTGTAGATAAAGAAGGCCGTCTGAAAGGTGTTGTTAGTTTAATGGGAATAGTACGCAAAATTAAAGATAGTAGTGAGAAAACTGAATTGGAATATAAAGGAGAAGAGAATATTATTAATACCCTTCATGCTCTGGCCAATCGTAAACAAAAACTGGAAAGTATAAACGAATTTGCAAAATAATAAAAAACGATATGCACTCTAAAACTCCTTATATCAAAAAATATGAGGAGTTTTTAATTAACCAAAAACTAAAATCAAAGTTTAGTACTATTGGTGTTATATATGATACAAAGAAAAATAGCCAATTCTTATACGGAACAATATGAAAAAAATAAAAAAAGTCAGGCAATGACTTGCCAAATGACCCAAAAAACATATTCCGGTAAAACCTGATAAAGATCCGGATCCGACTTAGAAGAAACCAAATGAACCTAAAAAAATTGACCTAACCCGAATTGATAAACCAACACCATAATGATGTAATGGAGCAGGTACTTATTAAAACTAAAAAAAAGCCAAATGTATTTGAGGATTCAGTAAATCAGCATAATAAGCTTTCACCT
>DATFTU010000634.1:0-3241 GCA_035261565.1 Bacteroidia bacterium | reverse complement strand
AATCGAAAAAACTAATTTATCAGTAAGAGTAAAGAATATTTGTTGGAATGCAGAGATTAATAGGGTTTCTGATCTTGTAGGTTATTCGAGAAGCCGCTTTGGTAAATTACGTAACGCTGGTAAAAAAGCAGGCAATGAAGTAGAATTGTTTTTAAAGAACAGCAGGCTTTCATGGGAAATGCAAAGATAAATTATATGAATGAAAACAAAACTCTTAATTATAAGCCTTATAGTAAGTATGTATAATCACGCACAAACAGTTTCTAAACCTGACAGGATTGTTGTATCAATATGGAAAAACAGTGGATATAATGATATTGTTTTAAATACATGGCCATCTTCTACCGAAGAACTAAATATCAATATTAACTCTTCCATTTCGGATAAAGGGTTTATCTCTATTTACAATATGAATGGTGAACTTATAAAGCAAGAAGGCATTACTATTCAAAACGGAGAAAATAATTATATAGTTGATATAAATAATATAATCAGTGATATTTATACGGTTAAAATTTCAGGCACTTTATTTAATACCAGTAAAAAAATTGCTTTGTAAAATTCAAGCTGTATTCTATTATTTAGAATGAAAAATATTTTAATTATAAGTGGTATGAGATGTGCAAAAAGAAAAACAGAATACCAAAACAAAAGCAAAGAGTATATAATATGAATCATAAAGCAAAAAATATTCTTATTTTTTTCGGTAATTGCATCTCTTTTAGGTTTGTTATTCGATATGAGATATGAACGCAATCGCATTCCTGATGTTAAAGGGCAAAAAATTCTTATAGTGAAAGATAGCGGTGTAAGTAAAACAAAATATAATACTTCGTTCAATGTAAAATGATAAAAAAAATCACAGAAGCCGACCGCAAAAAAAATCCAAAAGGAACGCGTGGAAAAGAATATAAACTTGTTTCTAAAACTACTGGCAGGATTCTTGGATATGGAAGCATTAAGTATCTTAAAAAACGAGAACAACAGATTCAGTTTTTTAAAAAGAAAGCGTAAGTAACAAGATACTTCTGATTTGCTTTCTTCGGAAATAGCTTTTTCGGAGCTGAAGTATAAAAGTAGTTCAGGAACAAACAACAATGTATTTGCGTTAATTCAACTTGTATGAAATACAAAAATATTATTATTGAAAATGCATTGGTTATTCTTTTTGGTATATTAATTTTTTATCTGGATACCCTTGAATTTAATTGTGCATATAATAAAGGATTAATCCTGTTTTTTTCATTATTTAAAACTGCATTTTTTCTTACAACCGGGTTTAAAAAGATTATGCAGTTTACCAAGCTTGATTTGGGTTACCACCAGTTTCTTGTTTTTATAAGCATTTATACGTTAATGATAATTTTTTCTTTTATGGTTGACTTTTTGTGCTTATATCAGATAGATAGAGTGTCTTTTACCGGCATCCCTTATAAGGCTGGTTTTTGGGAAAGGGTGTTTAATTTCTTTTATTATAGTTTTCTTATGTTTTCCAATATAGGCATGGCAACTATTATACCGGAAACTATAGTTGCTAAAAGTATAACTATGTTTGAGGTAATATTATCATTTGTCACTATTATATTGTTTTTGTCTGATTTTATAGGCCTTAAAAAATCTTTAACGAACTATTTTAAGAAAAACAAAAAATGAATGTTTAGTTCTTAATTTGTGGGCTTGAGTGGTTTATTTTTTTCTTGTTAATGATTCAAACAATAAAGAAAGAGATTGGTGATGAGTAAAATATTTATATATCCAGTTGATAAAGACTACAAGCTTGTTTTCAAATCTAATTAATAGAAACAAATGCAACGTCATCCAGGTAACCAGGCGAAAAGCCTTGAAACTTAAGCATAGAGAAATTAATTGCAAAGCAATTATTTAGCTAATAATGCTTCTTTTTTTAATATGGTAGCAACTTAAGCCCTCTTGATATTTTATTAACCTTAGACAAATTTGTCTAAGGTTGATTTTAATTAAAATTTAGTATTTAAAACTTCCAAAAGTCGCCGGAATCTGCTACCTCCGCTTAAACCAATCCGTTTAAGCCATGTACAAGCCAAAAATCAAAACTTTTTACAATCACACACAAGTGTTGCAGAATATTGAAAAGTCATTTTCAAAATCACCCTTAAAGCCAAAACTATTATTAAGGTATTTAAAGAGGTTAGGATTAATGGATCACTTTTTTGAAATACACCATACTTTCAGGCCATTTATAAAAGAGGATTTTCTGATAGCTCATACAGAAAAATATGTAGATGCCGTATTCAATGGTACAAAGCCTCTATGTAGTTCAAATAATCTTCCTTGGAGCAAGGAACTGGTTAAGAGTATATGTTATACCAATGCAAGCTTATATAAAGCATTAGAATTTGCTTCACAAAACCCTGAGCAGATAACATTCAGTCCTTCGGCCGGATTTCATCATGCGAGGCCGGAAAGCGGCGGAGGATTCTGTACTTTTTCGGGGCAGGTAATTGCTTCTGTTAAACTGTACAGAAAATACGGTTTAAAAACAGCATGGCTCGATCTCGATGGGCATTTTGGTAATTCCATAGAAGACTCAAGAGAGTTTGTGCCCGATTTGAACATGGCAGTTCCTAAAGGATTTAATATAAACCCGACCGGCAAGCACCTTGATTACAAATTATCTCTGTCTCATCATCTTGATGTATTAGAAAGAGCAGTTTTAAGAAATGAAATAAACTGTGTTGTATGGGCACATGGAGCAGACTCCCATGAAGATGATGATATGGGAGGAGTCTGTTCAACAAATGAATGGATTGCTTGTAGTAGAATGTTCTATACTTGGCTTGATGAGATAAACGCAAAAAGAAAAAAGCCGCTACCGGTCATGCTTACTTTATTTGGTGGCTACAGAGATGATGATTACCAGTCAGTTTTATCCTTACATACTGCTGACCTTATTTATTGCCTGAACACTTTATGCGGACACAATATTGTATATAAGCCGGTTATAAGACAAAACCCACTCAGGAGAGGTTTTTAATTATTCTATTGCTAAAAACAAACGGGGGGGGTTGCTTTCATATTAATATATAAATATATGAAAGCAATCAATAAACATGAAAACTATATCAGCTTTAAGATTAATGATATTGGCCCCAAGAATGATAGTAAGCTGCCCTTTCCATCGGTTACAAAAGATAAAATCATCTTCATCAAATTCATTTTTGGACTTCAATTCATTTAAGCAAAAGCTAAGTGCTGTTGTTAC
>DATFTU010000633.1:0-3323 GCA_035261565.1 Bacteroidia bacterium | reverse complement strand
TAAGGTTGATGTTACGGTTCCGGCAGGTGTAATTCCGTTCGAAATAATTTCTATCAGCGTTTAACATGCCAAGCATTTTTTCTAAAATAATAGCAGGCGATATTCCTTGTTATAAAATAGCAGAAAACGAACAGTGTTTTGCTTTTTTAGATATAAACCCATTAACCGAGGGCCATTGTTTAGTTGTTCCTAAAAAAGAGGTTGATTATTTATTTGATTTAGATAATGAAACGTATATACAGTTAATGCAATTCTCAAAACGGGTTGCTGTGGCTGTAAAAAAAGCTGTGCCATGCAAACGTATAACATCTGTAGTTTTGGGTTTTGAAGTACCTCATGCGCATATTCATTTAATACCGGCACATAACGAAAAAGAGGTTAATTTTTCTAACCCGAAAATAAAATTTAGTAAAGAGGAGTTTAAAGCCACAACTAATAAAATAGCCCAGGCATTTAACGAATTGTAAAAATTACTTTGCTTCTTCCGAGCCAGATACAGGCTCCTCTGTAGAAGTTAGAGAGATTTGATTTTCCGAAAAAAATCTCTTCTGAAATAACAATATAATAATTACGCCTGTAGATATAGAGGCATCTGCCAGATTAAAAATCGGCCTGAAAAACATAAATTCTTCACCCCCCCATATAGGAAACCAAGCAGGAAAATGACCTTCAACTAAAGGGAAATAAAACATATCGACCACCTTACCATGTAAAAAACCTGCATAACCACCTTCAACCGGAAAAAAATGAGAAGGCTCGCCATAACTTTCGTTAAAAAAAATGCCATAAAACATACTATCTAAAATATTGCCAACTGCTCCTGCAAAAATAAAAGCAATGGCAGCAATATAACCCACATGGTATTTTTTTAAAATAATTTGGCGCAAGTAATAAATACCGAAGGCAGCTGCTCCAATTCTAAAAACACTTAAAGCCAGCTTACCTAAAAAACCGCCAAATTCAAGCCCAAAGGCCATGCCGGGGTTTTCAGTAAAATGTATTTTAAACCACGAGAAAAAAACGTGCTCTTCGCCTAAAGCAAAGTGTGTTTTAATGTATATTTTAATAAACTGGTCGGCAAATAGCACACCAATTATAACAAGTAAGGCAATTTTTAAACGTTTACTCATAAATCCGTGCAAATATACTATTTTAGGTTAACGGTCATTGTTTTAAAGAATTAGATAACGCTTATAACACATATTTTTTTAGTTGAACCGGTTACTTTAAACCTGTCATCAACCCGTTTACCAACAAGCCATACTATATCATTATTACAACGTAATATCCACTGGTTTTGTTTATCAAACAAAGTGGCTTTTTCTGACGTAAAAAAATCGCTTACTTTTTTAAAGCCCTTCATGCCAAGCGGCTTGAATTTATCTCCTTTTTGCCATTTGTTTAAAGTTAACGGAAAGGTTATTTTGTCAGCATCTATATAGGCTTTGCCAGATATAAAATCTTTTTGCAGAATTGAATCAATATTTCCTTTTATGAATTCTATTTTAATTTTTATAGGATATTTTAAAAGATTAGTATCTGCATTTATAAAAAAGTCAGATTGAATTTCCTTTTCATTTTTTTTGATAATAAGATATTCTCTGTCTTTTACAATAGTATGTGTATCGTTTGTAAAAACCTTTCCTGATTGGGCTTGCAGGCCATTATACACATTGTTTGCCTGCGTGGTATTGAAACCAAAATCTTTTATTAGCTCAAATAAAATAAGCTTTGGTGCTGTTGTTTTAATAAGATTTTTGATGCTAATTTTATAAGCAGAGCTTTCTTTTAAAAGCAATTTTTTTCGTTGGTTTTCAACTTCTTCTTGCAAAACTAAATTGGCTTGCTGTAATATTTCAATTTCGGTAGAAACTGTTTTTTCAAACGAAGGGTTTATTTTTTTTAGTGCCGGTATCACTTGTAAACGCAACTGGTTTCGTAAGTATTTATCTTCTTTATTGCTGCTGTCTTCCCGGTATAAAATTTTATTTTCTGCTATATAAGTTTCTATTTCAGCTCGTGTAGCAAACAAAAGCGGGCGTACTGTTTTATCTTTTTTAGGAAGTATGGCTTTTAGCCCGTTTATGCCCGATCCTCTAAGTAAATTAATAAAAAAAGTTTCAATATTGTCGTTGGCATGGTGGGCAGTTAGCAGGTAATCAAAACTATGCTCATTCATTAATTTATTAAACCATGTATAGCGCAATTGGCGGGCAGCCATTTGTATAGATATGCCTTTATTTTCTGCATACTTAGCTGTTTTAAATTTTTTGGTAAAACACTTTATTTTGTTTTTTTTGCAATAATCTATCACAAATTTCTCATCGTTGTCGGCCTCTTTTCCTCGCAAGGTAAAATTACAATGCGCTACATAAAAACTAAACCCGGTAGCTTTTAATAATTCACACAAAGCCATAGAGTCGGCTCCGCCGCTAAGAGCTACTAAAAGCATATTGTTAGTAGTAAATAACGCGTGTTTTTGTATATATGCAGTAAACGCTTTAATCATTTGGGCAGGCAAATATAAAGTGGCTTGCCGTTCATCTAACAAAAAAAGGGCTTTATATTTAACATAGCACATTTTGTATATATAGTACTAATTACGTTAAAATATTTATAAATTTGTGGGGATTAGAACAGTTAGACTAAAACTTATATGACAATAAAAAAACTATTTTTTATAGCAAGTTCGGTGGCCATTTTAATTTCCTCTTGTGGAGGAGATACCAAGCAGCACCAAACACAAGAAGGAAAAGGTGGGGTTTATTACGGTGGGGTATTTCGAATGAATGAGCTTGAAGACTTTAAAAACCTATATCCCTTGGCTATTGTTGATGTTATATCGTGGCATATATCAACCCAGGTTTACGAAGGGTTGGTAAAACTTAACCAGGCCGATTTATCTGCTGTTCCTTGTTTAGCTTATCGTTGGGAGACTAATCCTGATGCGACTGTTTGGACTTTTCATTTACGCAAAGGAGTAAGATTTCATGATGACCCCTGTTTTTCTGATGGAAAAGGGCGTGAAATGAATGCCAACGATATAAAATACTGCTTTGATAAACTATGTGAGGCATCGCCAAACAACGCATCTTTTGATGTTACTTTTAAAGATAAAGTAAAAGGTGCTAACGAATATTTTGAAGCCAGCAAAAGCGGTAAATTACCCGAAGGGGGAGTGCCGGGCGTAAAAGTACTTAACGACTCTACCGTTGAGGTTGATTTAAACTATTCTTTCTCGGGGTTTTTAAACATTATTGCTCACTCAGGCTGCTTTATATACCCTAAAGAGGCTTTTGATAAATATGGCATTGATATGCGTA
>DATFTU010000632.1:0-4095 GCA_035261565.1 Bacteroidia bacterium | reverse complement strand
GTTTGGTCTGGCGGAGTGTCACATACTTGATCCCCATCCTGTAAACAATTATTATTTACACAGCCATTTTGAAACGTATGATACAACCCTAAATAATGCCCAATTTCGTGTGCGCCCACCGCATCATTGGCAGGACTACTTCCAAAATATCCGGCTTCTATAACCACTCCATCGATATTGGTACCATAGGCTGAAGGGAAAAAGCCGTAACCAATAACACCATTTCCCATGCTAATGCTTAAAATATCTTTCACAATCCATATATTAAGATAACAGGTTGGTGGCCAACGATTAATATTTTTAAGCGTAATATCGTCTAATTCCATTGTTTCTGTTGTAAGAATAGACTGGTCTCGTGTTATGCCTATTGTAGCATTCCCTTGCGGGTCACGTTGAGCTAAACAAAATTGAATTTGATTTCCGTTACTCGGTAAATATTTAGCGTTAATGTTGGCAATTGCCGTTTGAACCTGGATATCGCTAATATTTTCAGGCCCTCCGTTATGTATTATATGTACAACAACCGGTATATATTCAACACTGAATGTTTTTTTATCTATTATATTTTGACGTTCTGAAAAATAGTTATACGCCGCTTCATCCAACGATTTTTGAAGTTGAAGCAATGAATTATTTGTATTCATCAATTCATCAGTTGCACACCCGTTAAACACCTTTGAATCGGCTGTTTGAGCCAGCAAAACATTGTAGCTTAAAACTAAAATAAGAATAATTATTCCAAATGATCTCATTGGATTAAGCAAGAATGTTAAATCAATATTGAGAAGTAAATGTAGTTAAAAATTTGCTTAATTTTTATTTGTGCAATGTTATATTTAATAATAATAACATTATTGAAACAGTCATAATTTAGCCTCTTTATTAGCCCGCATCATTTCAGGGTAATTCAAATGTTGGTTAAAACCGTTAATAGCCATGGCAATTCGTTTAGCTTTAGTGGCATCTGTTTTAGCACTTTCTATCCATTTTGAGTAATAGTTTTGGTGCGATTTGGGAAGTTTTAAAAAGAATGTTTTGGCTTTGGCTTCCTCTTCTAAACATGCCAACAAATCAGATGATATTTTTAATTCGGCCTTGTCTTCCTCTACTTGCAAAACAATTTTTTCTCCTTTTAAAAACTTTTTAATCTGTTTACGAATAGTACCGTTTATAGGTAATATAAAATCACCTGAACCCATAGGTAAAAGACTCAATCCTTGTACTTTATAATTATCAATCATTCCTTTTATACGGAATGATTTTTTACAGTTGGGTTTTATTTTATGCGCAATTTCGGATGGGATATCAATATATGTCCAGCCTGTTTTTTCGCCTTGCTCTTTAAATTTTTGTAACGTGGCTGTAAGCTTTATCACTTGCTTTTTAATAAAGAGTAATATTAATTTAATTTTGTTTTCCGGCCAGTAAAAACATAACTGCCATACGCACGGCTACACCATTTTCTACTTGTTCAAGTATAATTGAGTTTTTCCCATCGGCAACCTCGCTACTAATTTCAACTCCCCTATTAATTGGCCCCGGGTGCATTATTACAATATCTTTTTTAAGTCCGTCTAATATCTCCTGAGTTAATCCGTACATCATACTATACTCACGCAGGCTCGGAAAGAATTTAATATCCTGCCTCTCTAATTGTATCCGCAGCATATTGGCCACATCAGCCCAAGCTAATGCCTTTTTTAAATCGGTTTCTACTTCTACTCCAAGTGATTTTATATAACGAGGAATTAATGTAGCAGGGCCGCAAACTTTAACTTCTGCCCCCAGCTTTTGAAGACAAAATATATTTGATAATGCAACACGAGAGTGAAGTATATCTCCCACAATAACTACTTTTTTTCCTTTCAGAGTGCCTAATTTTTCCTGAATTGAATAAGCATCTAACAAAGCCTGTGTAGGATGCTCATGCGCACCATCGCCGGCATTTATAATTTTACAGTTCTTTATTTTTTTGCTTAAAAACACGCAAGCCCCTGCATTAGGATGACGCATAACAACCATGTCAACTTTCATGGCAAGTATATTGTTTACAGTATCAATAAGTGTTTCGCCTTTTTTTACAGATGATGTTGAGGCTGAAAAATTTACCGTATCGGCACTTAAACGCTTTTGGGCCAGCTCAAATGAGGTGCGAGTGCGGGTTGAGTTTTCGAAAAAAAGATTTGCAATAGTTATATCGCGTAAAGAAGGAACTTTTTTAATAGGACGATTAATTACCTCTTTAAAATTTTTGGCTGTGTTTAAAATAAGTTCAATATCATTTTTTGTACTATTTTTTATTCCTAAAAGATGATTTGTACTTAAATGGCTCATTTAGTAGTATTTATTAAGGTTACTTTATCGTGTCCTTCAGTTTCTTTCCACTCAACTTTTACATTTTGAGATTGTATCGAGTCGATACACTTACCAACATAATTAGGCTGTATGGGCAAATGGCGGCTAAACCTTCTATCAATCAGCACCATTAGCTCTACTTTTTTTGGGCGGCCAAAAGCCAATAATGCATCTAAGCCCGATCGTATGGTGCGGCCTGTAAACAATACATCATCCACCAGCACCACATTTTTATTTTCTATTATAAATGGTATATCGGTTTGGTTTGGTATAAGTTCTTTTTGCCGAAAATCATCGCGGTAAAACGTAATATCCAAATCGCCACATAAAATATTTTTATTTTTAGTAAGCTGTACTAATTGTTTATGTATTCGTTTTGAAAGAAAGACACCTCGGGGTTGCAGGCCTATAATAACAGTATCTTCAAATGTATTGTGAGTTTCAATTAATTGGTGGCAAAGGCGGGTAAGGGTTATTTCGAAACTTTTTTCGTCTAATAAAATTTTAGCTGCCGCCATATTACTTACAAAAATACAATTAACGGCTAATTAAAAAAATACAGGTGAAAATATTTAATAAAAAAGGGCCGCCTTTAGAAGACAGCCCTTTTAATATAATTTTAACTTAAAACCTTAGTTAAAAATTATTTTCTGCACCGAAGTTTCACCTGAATTATTAGAAACTTTTAGGAAATAAACACCCGCATTAAGGTTTGCTTTTTCAAGTGTATAAACAGCTTGTGTTGTAACAACTGATTTTACCACTCTGCCTGAAAGATCAGTTAATTGCAAAGTATGCATATCATTACTATTTGCAAAAACTATATTCATTTGGTTTTCAGCCGGGTTAGGATAAACCTCTTGCAACAAATTAGCTTTTACGCTTTTAATACCTGCAAATGCACAATTTAATGGGCTGTTAGTTGAACAATTTGTAAACGGATATAATGTAGGCGTTCCGTAAGGTGTATTAGCTAATTGAGAAGCAGTACAAGAATAGCCCAGGCGTTGTAATAAATAATCGTGTACAAAATTTACAGTGGTATCCATATATTTTATTTGAGTTGCACTGGTACCGGCATAAGGCACGTGGTCTGCACCATACCAAGTATAAAAATTATCTGATACCCCGGCTGTTAAAGCCTGTGCTTTTAACATACGGCTGCCATCAGCAAACAAAATATGAATTCCGTAAGAAGGCAATACCTCTCCACGGCTGTAGTTTACTGTGTTATCATTATTTCCGTGCATAGAGCAAAGAGGTAAATCGCCGGCTTCTAACCAACCGTAAGTTCCTAAAGCGCCGCATAAGTCAATAACGCCATTTACGTGTTCAGAATAGCATTGGTTGCCGCTGTAACCGCTAAGCCCACCCAAAGAATCTAATTCTTGCTGGCTAATGTAAGTTGTTACCTGGCAGCTTCTTTTTAAATAGGCATAATGCAATGCCGTAAAAGACCCAGCCGAGCTTCCGCCAATAAAAATATTGTTAGTATCAATTTTATAGGTGTTTGAAGTAAGCTTATCTTTATAAAAGAAACGAACAGCCGCTTTCATATCCTGAACAGAACGAACTAAAGCAGGAATAAATCCTGAAGAATCGAAAGAGGTTACCCCCAAGCGATAATTGATAGAAGCACAGGCATATCCTTTTTTAGCAAAGCGATGGCATAAAGTATCTACATCGGCATCAGTTGAAGAACCACTTAAGAAACTTCCGCCATGCGCCCAGATAATTAAA
>DATFTU010000631.1:0-2219 GCA_035261565.1 Bacteroidia bacterium | reverse complement strand
TAAGGTTGGCATAGTACAAACTTAATGTTTTAGCTTTGAATTTTCTACTAATTATTGTGCTTTTTAATCTACAAATAACGCTCTTTTATCACCTTTATATGGTGCTCTATATGGCCAATCATAATATAGCCCAAAGCCCTTGGCGTAATGGGGTGGCTTGCGCCTTTGGCCATAAATTTACTTTGCTCGGGGCTGATGTTTTCAAACAGTATTTCGGAGGCTCGTCGCACGGTTTTAAATTCCTCTAATAAGCTTTCCATGCTTCTTAAATGCGCATTTGAATTTGTTACATAGGTGTTTTCATCAAAGGATTGCAATTGTTGCTCGTTATCGCACCTTGCACCTACAAATGCTCTATATGAAAATACACGCTCGGCATCTATTAAATGAAGCAGCAATTCTTTAATAGTCCATTTATTTTCGGCATAGGCATAATTGTGTTTTTCTGGCGGAATGTTTGAGAAAAATTGGATGGTATCGGTAGTGTTTTGTTTAAACAGTTCAAAAAAATTATTGCCTGTTGTTTGGTTAATATAGCCTTGAAAAAACGGGGCATATTCGTTTGAGTTTGGTCGTTGCATGCTGTTTGTTTTAGTTTGCCAATCGGTTTTAGTTATTTGATAGATAAAGTTTAAACGGTTTGGTTCGCCATAATATTCCATTTCAACCTCACCAATTTTTTTACCGCCAATGTTGCCAACCGCTTTTTGCGAACGTAAGTTCACAGCCCCCACATGAAAAATTATAGTATCAACAAACTTATAGGCATGGTTTATCATTAAAGCTTTTAGGGCTTTGTTATACCCTTTACCCCAATGGTTACGGGCAATAAAGGTGTAACCAATGGCAACCTCGCTCTTATCTTTATCAACCCCATAAAACCTTGAAGTGCCAATGACTTGATTTGTCTTATTATCAAAAACCAAAAACGCCCCACCCGATTCTATAGCACCTTTAAAAAAGGTTTCAAAAACGTCTCTTTTATAGCGGTCTTTATTGGGGTGTTGCTCCCAAAGCAAGGGGTCGTTAGCAACCGCATACAGGGTTTCAAAATCAGTAGGTTTAAGCGGCTGTATTTTAATTAAATCGTTCTCAAGGGTGGGTTGCAGGTCAAAATGCATGGCTAAAATTTTATCAAAAATAGCATAAAACAAAACGCCCCATATTATTTATATGAAGCGTTTATAAAAGTGGTGTACTGGTTTACTTTAGTATAGGGTTTAAACCATTCTACCACTATAAGTGTTAAAATATTTGGGGTGTTAAGTGTTGTCCAGTCCAAAATACATAGGCACCCTGACCTTGGACAACACTTTTATATAAAATAATAATATTATTATTATTTATAGGTTGGTATAGTGGTGTAATGGTACAAAGGTGTATAGGGTTTTGTACCATTATACCAGTCAAAATAGTTTTCTTTATTTTTGGTAAAAATGTTGTCCAAGTCCAAAGGGTATAGGGTTTTGGACTGGACAACAATTGATTGAGATGAAGAGCAAATTACTCTTCTAAATAACCAAACTTACCTGTGTTATAATCTTCCATGGCTTGTAATATTTCATTACGGGTGTTCATCACAAACGGACCATGAGCCGCAATGGGTTCGTTTATAGGCTCGCCGCTTAACACTAATACTACAGCGTTTTCAGTTGCTTCAACCGTAAAGTCTTCGCCATCGTTTTCAAACAACACAAAGTTGTTTGCTTCAACTACTTCGGTGTCGTTTACTTTAATGCTGCCTTCTATAACCAATAAACCTGTGTTATAATTTTTAGGAAAAGAGAAAGCCGCTTTGCCACCTTTGTTTAACCTTGCATTTAATAAATTAACCGGGGTAAAGGTTGATGCCGCGCCTGTTACATCTTTATACTGCCCGGCAATTACTTCAACCACACCGGCATTACCAGCTAACTGGTATTTTTTAATTTGGTCTTTAGTAATGCCCTGGTATTTTGGTTTCGACATTTTATCTTTTGCAGGTAAGTTTACCCACAATTGCACCATTTGGAAATCGCCACCGGCTTTGCTAAATTCTGTTTCGTGAAACTCTTTATGCAAAATGCCCGATGCGGCTGTCATCCATTGTACTTCGCCTTCGCCAATAACACCGCTGTTGCCGGCACTATCGTGGTGAGCCACTTTACCTTTATAAGCAATAGTTACGGTTTCAAAACCTCTGTGCGGATGTACACCTACGCCACGTGGTTTATCGGTTG
>DATFTU010000630.1:0-7265 GCA_035261565.1 Bacteroidia bacterium | reverse complement strand
AGCATTAAACTAAATATTTATAAACTTTAAAACAGAAATTGAGAGCTTTTTTCTACAATACCCTTTGCTAAATAAAGGTTTCTTTTATTTTAGCTTTTATAAAATTAAGCGCCTGGCTTGCACTTATTTTAGGAGGCATGGTAAGCTCATTAGCATTTACATACACATTAATAATGGCAGGCTTGTTAGATTTTAAAGCAATTGATAAAACCGATTTTAATTCGTGTGAGTTGCTTACCGTGTAACCCTCGCCGCCGCAACTATTTGCAAACATGGCATAATTTGGGTCGCATAATTCTGTTTCATACTCAGGGTTTCCGCTTCTGGCCTCCTCTTCCATTTGAATGAGCCCTAATTTAGCATTATTAAAAATTATAATTTTTATATTAAGATTGTACTTTATGGCGGTTGCAAAATCGCACATTAACATAGCAAAACCACCATCGCCGCAAAGCGCTATTACTTGCTTTTTGGGATAGAGCAACTTAGCACCAATGGCTGCAGGTAAACCAAAAGCCATACTGGCAAGCCCCCCCGATAAAGTAAAACGTTGTTTCCCTTTTAATCTGAAATTTCTGGCACCCCAAACTGTAACGGCCCCGGTATCGCAACAAATGATGGCATCATCATCTGCAAAATCACTAACTGTTCTGGTAATCATTTGCGGATGAAGAGGCACCTTATCCGATAATTCTTTTTCATCCTGCTTTTTCAGCCAATGCTTCATATGCATCTGGCATTCTTTTAAAAATGTGCTTTCTTCTTTTTCAATTACCAGGTTAAGCAATTCAATAAGTGTTAGTTTTGCATCGCCCACCAAGCCAATAGTTGCCGGAAACCTCCGCCCTACTTGTTCAATATTATTATCAATTTGAATAACGGGTACATCTTTGTCAGGGTAAAATTCACTATATGGTAAATCAGAACCAATGGTAATCATTAAATCACATTCTTTAATTGCTTTATACGAAGCTTCGGTTCCCAAAAGGCCAATGCCACCAAGCGTTAAAGGATGCAAATCAGGTAATATATCTTTTCCTCTCAACGATTTAATAATAGGGGCTTTAATTAACTCAGCAAACTGTAAAAGCTCATTTACCGCATCAATTGCTCCTATACCAATTAAAATACAGGTTTTTCTGGCATTATTTATTAAAACCGCCGCCGCCTGTATATCATATACATGGGGTAGTAAAAAACTTTTATTATTAAAATATTTTTGACTTTTAAATGGTTTTACCGTTTTGCCTGAGATATTAACCGGTATATTTATATGAGCCACTCCTTTGTTAGCAATAGCCGCCTGGCATGCATAAGTTATCATACCGGGCAATTGATCTACATCCACTAACATTTGGTTATAAACCGATACATCCTGAAACAGTTTAATTAAATCAACTTCTTGATGATAATTAGTTCCCAGTAATGAGGTTTCTATTTGTCCTGTAATGGCTAAAACAGGGGCATGATCTTTTTTTGCATCATACAATCCGTTTAATAAATGAATAGACCCAGGGCCTGCCGTACCTACACAAACCGCAAGGCTTCCGCTTAATTTTGCCTGTGCCGAAGCAGCAAATGCACCGGTTTCTTCATGCATTACATGAATAAATTTTATTTTATTTTGCTTTCTTACCGCCTCAATTAACTCGTTAATCGCATCGCCGGGTATACCAAAAATATATTTTACATGATATTGTGAAAGCACTTCGAGAAGGGCCTCGCAAACATTCATGGCTTTGGTTTTTCAGGTGTTGGCTCAATACGAGTAGGGTCCGTTTTGTTTGGCTCTACAATTCGTGTAGGGTCATTTTTTTCGGGGTCATTCGGGTGTTTTTTTGTTGTATCAGGATTTTTATCGGGTTTAGCCGGAATATGTTTTTCCGGATTATTTGGTGGGCCGTTGCCTAATGCTTTTTTCAAATAGATTTCCATTTTATCACGTTTTAATATAAATTACATTTTATTACAAGAGTGTTGGCAGGTAATTGCATGCTCAAGATGATTGTGCAAAGCAGGCAGAGTTTCTGATGCCCAGGCTCTAATATCGGGGTCGTTGCAGTCTGTAGACGCTTTTTCAAATTTAGAAATAGCGCCTTTATGGCCGTCAACCATCATGCTGAAATATTTTTTATCGAAATCCATTCCGGCCATATTTATTAATTTTTCGTACGCATCTTCACCTTTTGCCGATAACACTGTAGGAATTGTAATTGATTTTTTCTCTGCCAAAGCTTTTAAATCATTTAAACATTTAGTATGGTCAGCCACCATCATTCTGGCTAAATCTTTAGCATCGGCCGACGAAGCATTTTCTTCAGCAAATTTGCCGCACTTAATTTCTTCTAAATTAATTTCGGCAGCTTCCACCAAAAACTCAGCGTCTTTTTCTTTACCGGTATTTTCAAATTTAGCTTCGTTGCTGGTTTCAGCTTTTTCTTTTGAGTCATCTGCTTTAGGGTGGCTGTTGCACGATGATAATATTAACACTAAAAGCAATGCATTATATATAACTGCTGTGCTTATTGCGTTACGTTTAAAGTTTACAAGGTGTTTTGTTTGGTTCATAGGTTATTGTTTAATTATTATGAGGGTTAATTAATGCTTGTAAGTAGATAAAGTTGTACCAACCTCAAACAGGTTTATTAAATAAATCTAAAATGGTGTTATGTAAAAAAATCTACGACTTGAGAGATATTTTCCCCACAAACTGTTGTTTTTATAGAAGCCTAAAATTGCATTAAAAACATTTTGTATGAAGATTTTTTTTACCCTACTGATTATTTTTTTACAGGCATCATGTTTTTCTCAGACAGAAAAACCGGCAAAAAAAAGAAGTTTTATAGATAGTGTAGGCAAAGCTATTATAGCTCCTGATCCTAAAACTACTCCGGTTAAAAAAATTCCTTTACCAAAAGATACCTCAGAGGCTAATTTTCTGATAGACTCTATACGGCTTATAACACCCAAACTAATTAGCACAGGCGCCCGTATAGACTCGCGCGCAAGCAGTTTTCAGGGTAATCAAGTTAATATATATGGTTATTATATAGGTGTTACCGTAAAAGGCAAACTCGACTTGGGTATTGGTTATTACAGAATAAATACCATACTGCCTGCTGTAAAAAAAATAAATGGTGTAAATACAGGTACCTCATTGGTTGTTAATTGTGGTAGCATTAATTCAGAACTGACTTATTACAACCGTCGTTTCATATCCTTAGGTTTTCCACTTGAATTTGCTTTTGGCCAATACAACCTTACAAATACAAATACGGATAACAACACATTAATAAGTCAGCAAATAAAATTTTTGGCTTTTGCTAATTTTGGCCTTTCAGGAACATTTAAGCCCTTTAAATTTGTTGGGTTAAAATTAATGGCGGGTTACCGCAAATCAATTTACCCGGAAGAAAAAACGTTTGAGTTTAATGGCGTTTACTCTAATCTGGGGTTGTTTGTTGATTTTGCCGATTTTATAGTTAATATTAAAATGTATAAGCTAATGAAACGTTATCATAAAGTTAAAAATCCCATTTCTACTTATGTAGATCTCTTTACAGATTAAATTAAACAGCATACTAACAGCCACAAGTTGGGCAAAATTTTAATCGTTTAACTCAATACATACCCTATTTAGCTTAACATTTAACACAAATTGCAATGGCATATAGCTTGTTTGCCCATAAGTAATTTGAATAGAATATAAAAATGAAAAAACTATTTTTTATATTGGTTATTAACAGTTTTGCGTTTATGGCACATGCGCAAATTAAAAGAGATTCAGTTAGTCAAAATAATCTGCTGACTGATGTAAGTGCCGTATCAGAATTTAATACCGATTCTATTACAGAAGTTCCTGAAAAAAAGAGTACACGCAACAAAAATATAAAAGGCTTTATTAAAAAAATATTTTCAAATTACGAAGGCTTTGATTTAAGATACGCTTGGGGCACTTTTAGTCAAAAACAATACTAAAAATATACAGAGATAGATATGTTTAGGTACAATTGATTTTGTTTATCTATATAATCTATCTCTTTTTTGCAATTAAAATAAACTAAAAATACTGGCATAAAATTATTATGGTTAGCTAAAAAAACCAATTATGAAAATCAATTATACTACAAAATTAATTACAGTAAGCCTTTGCTTAATAACTTTGTTTTCTTGTGTTTCGAAAAAAAAGTACAAACAACTTGTTAAAGATTATAACAGTTTAGATTCAACATACGCTAATTTAAACTCCAAGTATAATAGCTTATTCGAAAAAAACTCGGAAGACAAACAGTTAAGCCAGGCCGAATTACAAAAATTATACGATCAGTTAAAAGCTAAAGTGGCCGATTTAGAGGCAAGCAACAAAAAAGTACAAGACCTGCAAGCCGGCATACTAAAACAAAAACAGGCACAGCAAGAACTTTTAGCAAAAGTAAAAAACGCACTGGTTGGTTTTAACGCTAATGAACTAACAGCCGAGCTTAGAAGCGACGGAAAAGTATATGTATCGCTTTCAGAAAAACTACTTTTTAAATCAGGCAGTTATAAAGTTGATCCGAAAGGAAAAGATGCATTAAAAAAACTAGCTGATGTATTAATTCATCAGCCCGATATAGATATAACTATAGAAGGGCATACAGATAATGTACCTTTAAAGAAAGGAGAGTTTTTAAAAGATAACCTGGATTTAAGCGTAATGCGCGCCACTTCTATCGAACGCATTCTTTATGATGATTATGGCGTATCAGCCCAACAAATGTACGCTTCAGGCAGAGGCGAAAATTTTCCGATAGCATCAAACGAAACCGAAGAAGGCCGTGCAGCCAACCGCAGGACCGAAATTATTTTATCTCCAAAAATATCAGAACTGTTTAAAATAATCGACCAAAATTAAAATGTTATTTGCCGTAAAAAATATAGTGTCTCACCTGCTTAATATTAAGCTTAATGCGTATACCGATAATTATATACACCTGGAAGACACTGACAATATAAGTTATTGGTTAAAAAAATTAAGAATTAGCAAAGAAACGTTATATGATGCTATTTTATATACCGGCAGCACAAATATCGGGCAACTAAAATTATACCTTAAAAAGGCGAAAAAAGCCCGCAATTATATTTACACCAACGCCTGATTAAATAATTTCAGAATATTTTTTGCAAAATCATTCTCTCGGGAAAATATTCTCCGGGAGAATTTTTATTAAAAAAGAGGGATAAAAATTAGGTTGTAGAAATATTGACTCAAATACCCATAAAATACTCATAAAGCCACAAGTCATCCCCATAAATTCAACTTTTTATATCGGTATATCATTTGCTAATATAAAGCAAACAACAACTAATCAAAATATAAATCAATTAAAATTTAAAACAATGAAAGAGAATCAAAAAGACACCTTGGCTACAGGTAGCCAAAGTCAACAAGCACAATCTAATCAGTACGGTTCAAACCCTACAAAATTAGGAACACCATCTCCAAAAAAAGAGACAAGAGATGAAGAGGAAGAGGAAGAAGAGAACCCTCAAGCCGGTACAAAACAGTACGAAAACAAAGAACAACGTGATGGTAAAACATCTCAGCCTCAGCAAGACTCACAAAACCGCAGAGATGAAGAACAACGCAAAGTTCAAACTCAACCTACCGAGCGCCAAAACGGCAGCCAACAAACTGCTCCGCAAAAAAAACACTAAATAGAAAATATAAAGTAAGGAAGTGAGAAGCACACTCCCTTACTTTATTTAATACACTATTAAAAAATAAAATTATGGGTAATTTATTATATGGTATAGCAGTGATATTGATAATAATTTGGGCGGTAGGTTTTTTTGCTTATAGTGCCGGATCGATTATCCATGTATTACTTGTTATAGCCATTATTTCTATTCTTCTCAGAATCATTCAGGGAAATAAAGCCAATTAAATAAAATAATTTAAAAAAAATATAGTTATGAATTCAGGTAAAATAGTATTAGGTGCATTAGCAGGCTTAGCCGCAGGCGCTGTATTAGGAATTTTATTTGCTCCGGATAAAGGCTCAAAAACTCGAGCTAAAATTTTAAGTAAAAGCGGAGAATGCGCCGATTCTTTAAAAGAAAAATATAATGAATTGGTGGATATGGTAACCTCAAAAGCCGAAGAGGCAGAACAAATGGTTGAAAAAGGAAAAGCTAAATATGATGAGGCAAAAAGAGATGTAAAAAACGCAACCGCCTAAATAAATAGTTAGAACCTAAAAATACACATCATGAATAACAATGTAACAACATCAATAGAAACGTTAATTGAAAGGGCTGAAGACTACAGCAAAACAACGGTGGAGTTATTTAAATTAAAAGTAATTGATAAAACCTCCGAAATTGTTTCGTCTTTAGTATCGCAATTAATAATTTTTGCGGTTGTTGCATTGTTTGTATTTATAGTAAACATTGGCTTATCGTTATGGGTGGGCGAAATGCTGGGTAAACCTTATTATGGCTTTTTTGCCGTTGCAGGCTTTTATTTGCTTGTAGCACTAATAGTTTATGCTGGCAGAGAAAAATGGATAAAAACACCAGCCAAAAACTCAATCATCGCTCAACTGGTAAAAACAAAATAGTATGAAGAATGAAACAGAACTTCTGAACGAAAAAATTATTTCTTTAGAAAATAGGCGAGTACATGAGTTGACATTGTTAAAAGAGCATCTGTACCATATGCACGAAGAACTAAAACCAGTTAATTTTATAAAAAACACCTTAAAAGAAATAACCGCTTCACCCGAAATTAAAAATACTTTACTTGATAATGCAATGGGGTTAATTACCGGATTTATTTCAAAAAAAATAATAGTAGGCTCTACTCATAACCCGATAAAAAATCTATTAGGTAATATTTTACAGTTTGCAGTAGCCAATATGGTATCAAAACACTCAGATACAATTAAAACAGCAGGCGGGAGTTTATTAGAACGTATTATAAAATACGCGGGGCAACTTAAGCACAAAGGCTAACCTTTTTTTATTGGTAGCTACATACAAATTACAACTATTTTGAAAGATTGGTATGAGAAAACTAAGAAAAACATTTTTCATCTCTTTAACCTCTATTGTTGTATTATTTATACTGGTTATTGTATTTATCTCACCAATTACAAAATATTTAATTGAAAAATATGATTTTAAGTATACCGGCAGAGAAATTACATTAGACTGGGCATACGTAAATCCGTTTACGGGTTATATCCACTTAAACAACCTTAAAATATTTGAAAATAAAAGCG
>DATFTU010000629.1:0-6830 GCA_035261565.1 Bacteroidia bacterium | reverse complement strand
TTCTTTTAAAAATGGAAAAAGGGAAAGATAAAATTGATAGGGTGGCTGTATTAAATAGTTACGGAATTTATTTGGCCTCACTAAAAAGAATAAAAGAAGCTAAAGATGCTTTTAATGAAGCCATAAAATTAGATACCGCCGAAGCAGTAACCTACATAAACCTGGGCAACCTGTGCGACCAGGAAGGAAAATTAACTGATGCCGAAAAATGTTACGTAAAGGCTATTAGTTTGGATAAAAATAATGAACGCGCTCATTACAATTTAGGGTTGCTTTATATAGAGCAGAATAAACTAATAGACGCAAAAAACGAATTCGAAAAAATTTTGAAAACCAACCCCGATGATGCCGATGTTATCATTGAACTACAAAACATTAAAGAAACTTTATCGGCACGAGAATAAATTTCCCTAATCAACTTCCTCTGCTCCTTCATCTCCCTCTTCTTCTTCTGTTTCCTCCTCTTCCAATTCTTCTTCAACTTCATCTGCCGCATTGGCAAAATCGGCAAACCACCCTTCTTGTTTTAATAAATCTGCCGGACGCCCTTCTTCAAGTACTTGACCGTCATCTAAAACATACACATAATCGGCATCTTTTACCATCGAGTATCTATGGGCTATAACAATAACCGTGTTTTTTTTACGGATTTCATCAATCGTTTTTCTAACCTCGGCTTCGGTAGCATAATCAAGGTTGGCTGTTGCTTCATCCATAATAAGTATCAAAGGCTTCGATACAATTACACGCGCTATTTGCAAGCGCTGGCGCTCGCCTACCGAAAGGCCAAAACCGTTTTCGCCAATAATGGTTTTTAAACCATGTGGTAAACGGCTTATGGTATTGTTCATACCCGCGGCAATAGCCGCCTCTAACACTTCCTGGTCAGTGGCTTCCGGTTTTTTGTAGCGTATGTTATCAGCCAAAGTACCTCTAAACACTGCACCATCGGCTGCCACTACCCCAATCTGCCGGCGAACAGATGCGCCATCAAGCTGCGCAAGTTTTTGCCCGTCTATTATAATTTCACCACTTTTTGGTTCAAATAATTTAAGCATTAAATCTACTGTAGTAGTTTTACCTGCGCCCGATGTACCCACAAATGCCGTAAGGTTACCCGGTTGTGCCGTAAGCGTAAGCCCTTTCAAAATCTCTCTTTCGGGGGCGTACAAAAAATGTACATCTTTAAACTCAACCAGTCCTTTAATAAGTTGTAATTCTTTCTCCTCTTTTTCTTCTATTTGCATGTCAAGCAATTTAAATGCGCGCGCAATAGATGTAACATTTTGCTGAACATTAGCCCATATACTTGCCAAATTATCTATCGGGCTATACAACATATCTAAATAGGCAACAAACATTACTACATCGCCCGGCGTAAGTTTATGCTTTAGCGTTAGGTAACCACCATACGCTAACACAAGGGCGCTTGCTACATGGGTTAAAAAAATTTGCCAAAAAGCATAACGGTTAGCCAGTAACGAACGTTTTGTATAATCTGCATAAGCCTTGGTAGCTTGTGTATCTAAGCGTTTAACCTCCCGCTCTTCGGCACCCGAAAGTTTTACCGTTTTTATGCCACTTAAAGCATCTTGCATACGAGTTGAAACTTCCTCCCACTTTTCATAATAACCCGAAAGGCTCATCTCTAATTTTTTAGTAGAGCGTATGGCAATAACTACGTAAAAAGGAACTATGGATAATGATAGAAAAGCAAGTGTAGTATTTTGCCACAGCATAATAGCAATAATACCTACAAGGCTTATAAGCTCCGGAAAAATTTCTTTAGAAAAAACGTTGATGATTTCTGATACCTGCTCCGACTGGTCTATCTGACTATGAAGAGCAGAGCTTGAGCGTTTCGAAAAAAACGAAAGTGGCAGTTTTAACACATGGCCAAAGGTGTTGTGAATAAAATTTTTTTCGATACTGCTTGAAAGGCGCACATTCATATTATCGCCAATAAGCCAGAATATAAGCCCTATTATATTGATGATAAACAGTAAAACAACGGCAATCATTAACGTACGAAAAGCCTCCGATACCGTACGCGATGCCACTTTGTTAGGTTTATGTGGTTTTTTTACGTGTGCCTTTTTAGCTACAGGGGCATCTTGTTGTGTAGTATCTTGTTGTGGTGTAAATTTTTTTTCAAAAAAAGAAATAATGGGGTCATCATCCGTTTCTATTTCAGCACCCATTTCTTGCTTTACCGAGTTTTTTGCATCAAGTACAAACAGCCCCGCAATATCATTAACGGCCTCACGGTATATAAGCGGGTGTATTAACGAAACAGCCGTACTAAGCAAACTTAAAATAAAAACACCTAATAACCCTTTTTTATATGGGCGAATTAGCCGGAGAATATTTTGCCAGACATTTTTTTTTGTACCGCGTTCCCCTTTCATGTTAACTAAACACTATTTAATCAGTTCGTTCAGCAAACTCTCAATACTCTCTTTCATTTTGGTATAAGCAGGGCCTGTTGCCGGGCCCGAGTAGCCTGTATATATTTTTGCCACTTCATGCTGCTTGTTTAAATACAATGTAGTGGGAAAAGCCGACACCGACGAAAGAAACGGTAAACTTTTTTGCGCGTTAACCGCGCCGCTTAAACCGGTAATTAAAAATTCGTACTGTGCGCCATATTTACTTTTTAAACGCTGCACATTGCTTTTTGCTTTTTCTATATCAGTTGTGCGTTCATAAGCTAAGGCAATTATTTCTACACCCTTGCCTTGGTACTCATTATATAGCGAACTTAAATAAGCGGTTTCATCCATGCAATTAGGGCACCAGCTTCCCATTATCTGCACTATAACCACTTTGTTTTTATACTTCTCGTCTGATAACGAGATTTTAGTTCCTTCGGTATTCACAAACGAAAAATCAACCGGAACGCCTTTCACGGTTTTAGTAATACTGTAAGGGTCTCTTAACTCTGCTCTTGAGTTTGGTATGGCCCTAAATTTTTCGTGCCCCGTAAGGCCCGAATAGAAATCTCCGTTCACTTCTCCTTTTTCATTTACTACACCCACAAATAAATACGCGTGCGCTCCATCAAAGGTCGATAGGTATAAATTTTTTCCATCCGCAATTCCCTCTAAATATCTGTAATCGCCACTCTCGCTTAAAAAAGTACCTGTAACCACTTGCATTTTTTGTTTAAATAAACCAATGGCTCTGCTACTATCGGGTGTGCCAACGCCAAAGGTGGTTTCCCATCGGCCCGAAAAATCAGCTCGTGTAATCACACGGGCTTTAAACCGGTCTGTTTGCCCAAAAATGGCCGAAAACGGAATAACATTATTTTCTTTTTTCGAGTGGTTAATCCACACACCCTGCATCAGCCCCGGAAAAAATTTGCACCTAAACTCCGAATCAAACACCGGCATCTGAAAAAATACCGAATCGTTTTTTACTTCAATTTCATCTATCACAATTTTCTCGTCGGCATTAAAAATGGTAATCGATGGGTCGCCACCTGCATAATACACATTAAAAATAAAGGGCAGTTCAAGTTGTTTTTTAGCGTCAAGCGTTAGCACCCCGCGCCACAAGCCATCATTTATATGTATTTGTGCCATTGCCGTAACCGAAATAAACAAAGGCAGAAGTAATTTTTTAAGCATATTTTAAATTAGACTTTAAAGGTACAATAAGTAAATATAAATAAAACAATTTTTGCACCTTTATGCTTTGTTTATGCCGGCCTTTTATCAGATAAAAAAATATGTGCAGTATAAGTTGCATGCTAAAGATGAGCACTCCATTCACTCACCTTTTGTTTTTAAATTATATACCGAGGTAATTAGCAACCAAAACAATTACCATGCGTTTGATGAGCTGAATAAAATACGCCAACAATTATTAAATAATCAACAAAGTATTGAAGTGATTGATTTAGGTGCTGGCTCAAAAAAAATGAGCAACACCCGCACCATAGCCGGTATAGCAAAATACAGCGTGGCGCAAAAAAAATACAGCGAGTTATTGTTCAGGCTCACAAATTATTTTCAACCGCAAACTGTTTTAGAGTTGGGCACATCATTAGGTTTATCTGCATTATACATGGCACAAGCTGCACCTTCGGCAAATATTATAAGTATAGAGGGTTGCCCTAATACACATGCCTTTGCGCAAAAATTAATTGCGGGCACGCAGGTAAAAAATATCGAAACCATCAACCAATCGTTTGATGATGCTTTTAAAACCACGTTAAAAAACAAAATATTTAATTTGGTTTATATTGATGGCAACCATACATACCAGGCAACCATCAACTATTTTAATGAATTGCTGAAAAGCACAACTGAAAATTCGGTTTTAATTTTTGATGATATTTACTGGACACCGCAAATGACCCAAGCCTGGGAAGAAATAAAAGCACACCCCGCCGTAACGCTTAGTATTGATTTATATAAAGTGGGCTTAATTTTTTTCAGGAAAGAAAATAAACAGAAAGAGCATTTTATTTTAAAATACTAAATTAGGTATCATCCTCCGCCTTGCTGGTTCCAGCCACCACCGCCGCCGTGGTATCCGCCGCCGCCGTTGCGCGGGCCACCACCATTCCTGAAACCATCTTGCTTATCGGTATTTTCTGTTGGCGGTGCCCCTCCGTTTTTAAAGTTTTTAATTGTATACGTAACCGTTAGCATATAGTAACGGGTTAGCACTTGCGTGTGGCTGTCTTCAATATACGTATCGGTAACATTACGACTAATGCTGTTGTTTTGTTTCAGCATATCAAATACCGATACGCGCACATCAAGCAATTGGCTTTTTAAAAACTTGTAACCAATGGCTGCGTTCCATAACAAATAATTTTGGTTATAGTTTTGCGCTAAACCAGTGTATAAAGTATGGGTAAGGTTTGTATTAAAAATAATGCCTTTATAAGGCAACCAGTTAAATTTAAATGTAGTAACCTGGTTAAAGTAATTATTGTCTGATTGTTTTTGCAGCGTATTTTTTACAATACTGTAATTGCCCGTATACGATAAACTAAAATCAACTTTCTGGCTAATATTACTACTCAGCACCAACCCTTCGCTAAAATTATAATTGTTGGCTAAGTTTTCCTGGTCGTTTATCAAATCCGGAATTAAGTTATAGGTAAAGCCTGTATTTAAATTACAGTTCATTTTTATTTTCGTTAACGGAAACCCATAGGTCAAAAAAGACCTCGCGTTCCAGTACCCATTTAAGTTAACAGGTTTTGTTAGCTGCGAGCCCGGGCGCAAAATAACACTGCTCGATACTTGTGTGGGCACCGTAGGTATTAACGTTGAGTTAGCCACATAGTTTCCAATAAAATTTGCCATGGCATACACCATAAAGTTTGTGCCCTTGGTTGAGTTTACACTGCCATAGCGTAAATTAATGGTGTTCTCATAATCTTGTTTTAAATTGGGGTTACCGGTGCTAAGTAAAAGCGGGTTGCTGTTATTAATTACATTTTGTAATTGCGAAATACTGGGCGGCGATGTATTGGTTCGGTAAGTAATGCGCAGGTTTTTTGTTTTCGAAAACTTATAGTTAAACATCATTTGCGGCAACACGCTTTCAAAATTTTTATTAATGGCCAACGCGTACGGAAATTGCTCTGTACCATTTAATGTTGCATACTGTACATTAGCCCCCAGCATAAAATTCATTTTTTTATCGGTATAGCGGTAACTCAAACCGCCACGCTGATAAGTATAGGTATTATTATATTTGTTTGATAATATTGTATCTAACAGGTTATAATTGCCATCTGCACTGTCTTTATTATAGGTTCTTTTATCAATCGTGCTTTTAGTAACAGATGGGTTGTAGCTCAGCATCAGTTGCGATTTTTTTCCAAGCGGCTCTGTATAAGATAAGTTGGGCGATATGCTCATTCCTAAATTATTACCTACACTTTGCTGGTTAAGTATAGTCATCGTACTATCATTTGCTTGTGTAGTAGTATCGTACTGATAATATGCGTTTGATGAAAACAGCCCGCCATTACTATTAGTTGGGTTATAATCGGTTGATACGCCCAGCGATATAGTTCTGCGTGGCTTTTTAAATTTATGGCGCAGGGTTAAGGTGTTCGAAAAATCGTATCCAAAATTTTTAGAGTAGTTATTGGTAATCGTTCTGCTTTGTTCGGCATTATTGGTAACCAAATTTAACCCATCCAAATCGTTGGCCGACCGGTTTTGCTGCACACTGAATTTAGGCACAATTATCAATGAATTCATTGAGTCAATCGTATATTCAAACCTAAAATTTACTCTATGGTTTTGGTTGGTGTTGCCTGCATTAGCCACCTGGTTATAATGCAATCCGTTTTCCTTGGCTATAATATAATTTCGGCTAAGACTGGAGTTATTTGAGTTATCAGCGTAATTAAAAAAGTAACTGCCTGTAACTTTAATTTTTTTACCCCACTCATCGCTGTAATTTAAACCTGCCGCGTGCGTGGTGGTTATACCGCCCTGCTGACTAACTAAAAAATTATTAGCCGCATTTCCCCGGCCACCCGAGCCACCGCTTATGCCCAGCAAATCCTGCGACGAAAAATTTTGCTGGTTAATATTATTCGACAACTCAACCACCGAAATTCTTCTTGCGCCGTTAAAAAAATTCATGTTGCCTCCGGCATTATATTTATAATCAGTAATATCATCGCCCGTGCCGCCACCTGCATAAATTTTACCAAACTGCCCGTTGTTTTTTCCTTTTTTGGTAATAATGTTTATAGTTTTTTGCGCGTTGCCATCATCAAAGCCTGTAAACTGTGCCTGGTCGGTAGCTTTATCAAACACCTGTATTTTATCAATTATATCGGCGGG
>DATFTU010000628.1:0-5673 GCA_035261565.1 Bacteroidia bacterium | reverse complement strand
CTAAAGGTTTAATGGAAATGAATGCATCCAGGCGCGGCGGTGTTTTATATACAGATTATTACAAAAACCAACCTGCCTTAAGCAAAACAAAATTGAAAGATTTCGCAAAAGAATTTGCTGCTGTTTATAATAGTAATTCAGGTAACTTTAATCATTAAATAAACGATCATGAATTTAAACAACAGTACGGTTTTAATTACCGGAGGCACAAGTGGAATTGGTTTAGAGTTTGTAAAACAACTTATTCAGCAAAACGCAAACATTATTATTACGGGTCGTGACCTAACTAAATTAGAGCAAGCCAAAAGGCAATTTCCACAAATACATACGTTTCAAAGTGATGTAAGTAACCCAAAAGATATTGAAAAACTTTATCAAAATGTAACATCACAATTTCCCCAACTTAATATCATCATCAATAATGCAGGCATCATGCGCAACATGGATTTGCAGGATACAAATATGAGTTTGGAAGATATTACACGTGAGATTGATACAAATTTATCAGGCACCATTCATATGGTTCATCAATTCTTGCCCCAATTAAAAACAATGAAAAACGCGGCTATTATAAACGTGTCTTCGGGCCTGGCCTTCGTTCCGCTTTCGATATCGCCTGTTTACTGCGCTACAAAAGCAGGCATACACTCCTATTCTCAATCGTTACGCTTGCAGCTTAAAAACACTAGCGTAAAAGTTTTTGAATTAGCGCCTCCGGGTACAGAAACACCGTTGATGGATGAGTTTACCGGAATAGTAGATAGCAATCAAAACATGAAAGTAGACAAAATGGTAAGCATTGCTATTAAGGGAATTGTAAAAGATAAATTAGAAATTCGCCCGGGTTTATCTAATGTGCTAAAAATAATGAGCCGGGTTGCTCCTAATTTTATTGCAAATATGCTTCATCAAACTACGGAGAAAGCAAAAAAGAAATTAAACTAATTTTAATAAAAAATAAATTAAGATGAATACAAAAAACAAAATAGCTTTAGTAACAGGCGGCAGCAGGGGTTTAGGAAGAAATATGTCTATTGCTCTTGCAAAAAAAGGCATTGATGTAGTTTTTACATATAACACTAATAAAGATGCTGCCGATAAAGTTATTGCAGAAGTTCAATCAATTGGACAAAACGCATACGCTTTTCAATTAGATACAAGCAATATAAAAATGTTTGATGGATTCGTTAATCAAGTAACAACACATTTAAAGAAAAAAACAGGCAGTGCTAACTTTGACTTCTTAATCAATAATGCGGGCACAGCTTTATACATGCCAATTACGGATGTAACCGAAGAACAAATGGACGCTATTTATAACATTCACTATAAAGGTGTTTTCTTTCTTACACAAAAAGCATTACCGTTTATGAATGATGGTGGTGGTATTATTAATATTTCTTCAGGACTTACGCGTATTACTATGCCTGGCTCTTCGGTGTATGGTTCACTGAAAACTGCGGTTGAATCTTTAACTCGTTATATGGCAAAAGAATTAGGCTCAAGAAAAATCCGTGTAAACGTAGTAGCACCAGGTGCTATTGAAACCGATTTTGGCGGAGGCCGCACACGCGATAACAAAGAAATAAATGCACTCCTAGTCGCATAATTTGATTCTTGTCGATATTTCTGTCAACTTTATAATTAAGCTCTTCCATGGAGGCTTTATACCTAAATTTTGCGTTTTTTACCAGTCGTTCTATACCCCTGTTTTGCCTGTCGTCCCATTCTGATTGAACAAGATTCGATATCATTTCATCTGTGGTACATTTATCCTTCTTTCCTGATTCAAGACTTGCTTTAAATACTCTGTGCATACCAAAGAGATTCATTTTTCGCATTTTTTCTAAAGTTGCTTCATTCATTCTATTTTATTTTTATTGGTTTATATTTTATTTATAATATTCACTTCCTCTAATATTATCATGCTGAGGCATGCTTAGTTTTTCTGTAGTGTTTTTTTCACGATTCATATCTAACCCTTCTCTTAAAATCTTTTTTATGATTAGGTAATTATGAATTTCACACTCCAAGGCTAATTGACAGGCTTTTATTAAACGATCATTTCCCACCTTCTTTGAAAAATCTAAAATACCTTGACAAGCTCTAATTCTTTGATCTCGATGCTCTCTGTTTTTATTTAATATTTTTGAAATGAATACCGTTACATCTTTATGAATGTCATCTGCTAGTGATAGTAAACGGTCTGGCTCTAACTCCACTACAAATTTGTGAGTAGGAGGTAAGTGTTCTTTGTCTATTGTGTATTTGTGAGGCCTGTTTGATCTTTTGTGAAGAGCAATTCGTTCATACTCATAAAAGATCTCGACATTATACCGTGTATATAATACTTTTACTCTTTTCCCTATGTAAATATAAGGCACACTATAAAAGTGTTTATCCTGAGCCAATGAAATATAGCCGTATTTTAAAACAGTAACGGAACACTGTTTTTTAAATTCATAACGCAACATTGGCAAAGGAACCAACATTGCTTTTTCAAGCTCCTCGAATCGCTGCCTTCTACTGTAGTCTCTTCCAGCCCGAATAACCAATCCATACACGGTTAGCATCGGTAGTGCTAACGGCAAGGCCCGCTATAACATAACCAGGTGTATAACCTGTGGGGTTACCTGTAGTGGGGGTAATATCTGTCCAGTTGCCTGAGCTTGTGCCACCCCCTACAGTAGTTTTAAAAAGATGAGTACCATAAAAATCTGACACATAAATTGTTTGTGTATCGCTTGGGGCAACGGCAATTCTAAAAATAGAGGAGGAGTTGCTAGGAAAGTTGCCCGCAAAATTCGATATCTGTGTCCATGTTCCGGCAGTAGTGGCATCTCCTTTAGTAGATTTAAATAACTCACCGCCGGCTGCGTATATAGAAGAAGGGTTAAGCGGATTTAATGCTAATGGAATGGAGCCATAATTACCGCTAAGACCGCTTGGCCTAATACTGCCATAATAGCCAAAAGATGGGTTGTTTGCATTGCCCAAATTAGGTTTAATAAATGAACCATCTGTAGTATAAAAAACATCTTCATCTTTACTATCCATAATACTTTGATATCCGTCTCCTCCATAATCGAATAAATGAGTCCAGTTACCACTCTTTAAATAATTATTGCCATTATCCTGCATTGAGGCTATAATTTGATAAGCATCTAAGGCCGATGATGATAAGCTAAATAAAGTAGAAACGGCTAAACCATTATTCATAGAAGCCCAGGTTGAACCGTTAGTAAGATCTATTGTTGCTTTAGAAACCCCGCCATCATTGCCCACAAACAGCGTGTTGCCGGTAGCATCGCTGGGGTCAAACTCAATAGCACGCACATCAGAATGCGAATCGTTCCCTATTTGAAACCAGCTTGATGCCCCATCGGTGGTTGTGGTTAAATACATACCCCCTATAAACATAGTATTATTATTGGCCGGCGATAATTTTAAAGCAACCCTGTAAATATAAGGAGGTATGTATGATTGGCTTGGTGTTAGCTGTGTCCAGGTATTGTTTTGATTGTCGTACTGATATATATATCCTGTAATAAGCGAGCCCCAATAAAAAGGTGGCCCGTTTGTTACTGTGGTAATTAATGATACGGTTACATAACGCCCATCAGATGATATTACCGAATTCATATCGCGTATATAATCTCTGGTGGAGAAAACAAGAAGATACTCGTTTTACCTGCCCAATGCCTGACGAAGAACCTAAAGATGTTATTTGCTTTCATTATCACGATTACGAAAAGTTTTACAACGCTATGATTGAAGGGAGAATAGCTGTACATTTTGATTAATTCACAATATGAAGAAAAATAAAATGAATCCTAAAATGACATTTCAGGAATTAGCCGAATTACAAAGCCAAGCAACCACCTGCTACCATAGAAGAAGTTAGGGCGCAGTTTGATAGAAGTAAAAAGCGAGCCGAAAAAAATTTTGCTTTAGCTGCACCAAAAGCTCAGGAAGATTTAAAGAAAATTACTACACCTCTAAGCCGTAATGATGCAAGACGGATTTGTATATGGCTATTTAGAAAACAAATAACTATCGAGATGATTGCAAAAGATGTATTAGTTGAGTTGCAAGAAACTGATATATATGAGGGAATAATAAGAAGGATTAAGGAGATTACCGAAAAGGAAAATTTAAAACACAAACACTTCTCTATTCCTATCACTTCTTGCCTTTCTTTTTTACATCTTTTTGCAATCCAAATGCATTTGTAACCCAGTTTTTCTGTATGGCGGGCAACTTCAACAGTTCGTTTTATGGCACCCTGAACAGTATCTCCTTCGGATACAACGGCTAAATCAAGTACGGATAAAGGTATCTTTTTCACAATTACTCCTGTGCTAATTATTTGCAATCGCCATCCGGACTACAAGATTCTCCTTCTATGACTTCTAAAGATGATGCGTTTTCATTCTTCCATTCGCCGAATGATTTTACAAGTGTATTTAAAAACACGGGGCTTTCTTGTGCCCCTGAAACGGCATATTTTCTGTCAAATACAAAGAAGGGTACACCTCTTACCCCTAACTGGCGAGCTTCATAAATATCTGCCTTTACTTTTTCTGCATAGCTATTGCCTTCTAATACTTTTTTTACTTCACTTGCATCTAAACCAATTTCATTTCCTATTTGAATAAGTGTTTGGATATCGTCTGTGTTTTTCCCTTCTGTAAAATAGGCAGCGAATAATCTTTCTTCTGCTTCATTTTGCAAATTGTGTTGCTTTGCCAAATGAGAAAAGCGATGAGCATTAAATGAATTGGCTACAATGGCTTTATCAAAGTTAAATTCCAACCCTACTTGACTAGCCCTCTGTGCAACTTGTTGATTTAATTCTTTGGCTTGCTGCAAACTCATTCCTTTATGCGTTGCCAGGTACTCGTCTATATTTTTACCCGGATTTGTTTTCATATCCGGGGCAAGCTGAAAGCTTTTCCAGATGATCTCAATATTTGAAGAATGGTCGAATTGCTCTAATGCAGATTCAAACTTACGTTTTCCGATATAGCAAAACGGACACATCACATCGCTCCATATCTCTACTTTCATTTTGGTTGTTTTCATATATCAAAGGTAAGGCTAAATATCCCCGTTTATACAATGGTTTACTTTTGGATAGTACAGTTTAACTCTTTTTAAAAAGAAAATCTGATGTAAATGCGCTCGTGAGTTTCATTACCTACATACCTTGCGATGCCTTAAAACCTTTTATAAGTTGTGAATTATCAGTAATTCTTTAATTGAAAGGGATGCCAAATCTGTGTTTTTGAGATTGAATATCTGCCAGTTTTTTTGCTAAATCACTATTGTCGCTGCTAAAGAATTTTCTGCAAATATTGAAGGTGCTGAAAACAGAGCCAATCCTGCTCCTAATCCTTTAATTGCTTCCCTTCGTCCTATTTTGTTTTTATTATGCATTGTTTAATTTGTTATTCAGGTTACTATTTTCTTGCAATACTTTTGTATTGTACTTACATTTTCATTTTATGATATAAAAGCGGTGCGTTGGCCGGGCCATTCATTACTTTTCCTTCGTAAGAAAAGCGACTGCCATGACATGGACAATCCCAAGTCTTTTCATCGTTGTTCCATTTAACCATGCATTGTAAATGAGTACATTCAGCACTCACAAAATGAATATTATCTTCTATA
>DATFTU010000627.1:0-6874 GCA_035261565.1 Bacteroidia bacterium | reverse complement strand
GTGGCTTCATCATTAGTAACTAATACACCGCCTTCGCCCGCTGTAGCAATTTTAAAAAAGTCGAATGAGTAACAACCTGCTTTACCAAACAAACCTGTAGAAGTGCCTTTATAAGATGATGCAAAAGATTGTCCGGCATCTTCAACCAAAATTAATTTATGGTCGTTAACCACTTTCATAATGCTATCCATATCGGCCATACCGCCGCACATGTGTACTAAGCAAACGGCTTTGGTTTTTGGTGTAATAGCTTTTTTAATTCCTTCGGCGCTCAAGCAAAGTGTTTCATCAATTTCGGCAAATACAGGTAATGCACCTATAAATAATACGGCCTCAATAGTTGCCATAAACGTAAAAGGAGGCACAATAACTTCGTCTCCAGTTCCAATGCCGCTGGCAGCTAAAGCTGTTGCTACGGCAGTTGAACCACTACTCATAGCATGGGCAAATTTTGCGCCGGTTATTTTTTTTACTTCTGCTTCAAAATCTTTTGCTTTCCAATGGTTGTTGCGCAGTGCATCGTGGTTATAACGAAATAACACTCCGGTTGATAACACATCGTCTATTTCTTTACGCTCTTCGGCGCCAAATAATTCTGTTCCTGGCATGGTTAAAATTTTAGGTTACAAAGATACGAAATTACCCTATGCCAAGCAGCCGATTTATTTTGTGCTATTTGCTTTAAAATGACTGTTAAAGTAGTCTTGAATACTTTTTACAGATTGAATGACAGAATTGTTTAGGTAAGTTGTATCGGAATTTGAGGTTCGGCTATAATTTTTAATGTTTTTAAATATGCTGCTCCTAAACTGTTTAAAATCATCAATTTGTTGTGCTGAAATAACTTTGTAACGATAAAGGTTAATGGCTTCTACATACACGTCCTGAGTTTGAATTTTTACATTCTTAACATAGTATCTGTAACTATACGTAGTAGTAGGTTTTTTACACAAACCTATTTTAATGCCACATACTACATTTAATTGCGCATTAGAACTGCTATAATGAGAAGGAAAAGTAGAATATGTTTGGTAATAGGGATTTTGAGTGGATGTTTGTTCAAATACAGTTAATTTGTCATACGTAAACTCGGGGCCTACTGCCAAATAAGGCTCTATACTTATGTTATTAACGGTTATTGCACCGCCTATACAAGGAGCTAAAGTGAAAGAAAAAGTTCTTCTGTCTCTGAGTTCTTGTGGTGGGTAATCACTATAATCATCTCCGTAGTAAGGATAATTTGTTCCCGGGTATGCCCATTTTTTATTGTAGCCATAATAATGAAAAGCATTATAAAAGCCAATATAAAAATGTTTGCAGCGCCCTATATATTTTTTTGCTGTAAACGAAATAAATCCGCCTTTCATATAAAAGTAATCATTGGCAGAAATGCCACTTGAAAAAATGCCGTTTGGATATATAAAGCCCGCTTGTACGTCAAGTGCCTGAAAGGGGTTTGACCTATACTCAAACCCTAAGCCTGCCATTCGTACAAAATCAAAAGAGGCATAAAGCTTATATTTATAATAAGTAAGGCTATAACGCTTTTTTAAAATTACATCTGACGGTGGTTGTGAGTATAAGAAAATAGAAAAAAATAAAAACAATATAAGTGTGAGTTTATTTTTTATGTTAAAAAAGTACATTACTATAAATGTACTATAAAAATTGGTTTTTAGTTTAGTTTTTTTAATCATCTTTGTTTTAATTATGCTAAGAAAAATTACCGTACTTATATTTATTTTAATTTATAGGATAGGTTTTTCTCAAACAGACCCTGCAGAACCCGATACGGTAAAAAAAACACATACGGTTCAGTTTTCAGGGTTTATAGATGCGTATTATTCATACGATTTTAACCAGCCCCCTAACCACGAAATATCAGCTCCGTTTATTTATAACTACAAGCGCAATAACGAGTTTAATATTAACCTGGCTTTATTAAGTGCCTCATACAGCGGAGATAAAATACGCTCGAAAATTGGATTAATGGCCGGCACGTATGCCCAGTATAATTATGCCAGCGAGCAAGGCTTATTAAAAAATATATACGAAGCAAATGCCGGAATTAAATTAAGAAAACACCTTTGGCTGGATGCCGGAATTTTTGCGTCGCATATTGGTAACGAGTCGGCTTTTTCTATTACCAACCCAACGCTAACTCGTTCTATCATGGCAGAAAATACGCCATATTACCAAACAGGGGCTAAGCTAACTTATGATGCCGGCAAAAAATGGTTATTTAGTTTATTGCTTTTAAACGGTTGGCAAAACATACAAGAAACACCTGATAACAGTAACAAGCCGGTTTGCACGCAAATTTTATTCAGGCCAAACGATAAAACCGAATTTAATTACAGCACATTTGTTGGCAACGAAAAACCGGATACGGCAAAACAATGGCGATACTTTAACCACTTTTATTTCACGTCTCACATCAGCAAAAAAATTTACCTGTCGGCTGCATTTGATTATGGTATACAACAAAAATATAAAGACAAAGCGCATTACGATAAATGGTTTGGCACCTCGCTTATTTTAAAATATAAATTTACCCGTACGTTTTCTACTTCGTTACGTGGCGAATATTATAATGACCCATCGCAGGTAATTGTAACTACTAATACACCTTACGGAACAAGAACATTGGGCACGTCGCTTAATTTTGATTTTTCTCCTTATCAAGGGTCTTTAATAAGGCTTGAAGGAAAAATGTATAATGCGCAGGATAATATTTTTGTAACCAAAACAGGGTACAATAGCCAAACGTACATTCTAACAGTTGATTTTGTAATTAGCTTCTAATTTCTATTTATTTCTTGGGTGATGTTTTATAATTGCCTCTTTTAACGTGTGGTTACTTATGTGTGTATAAATTTCGGTAGTGGTAATGCTTTCGTGCCCCAGCATTTCTTGCACAGCCCGTAAATCGGCACCATTTTCTAATAAATGTGTGGCAAAACTATGCCTGAATGTGTGAGGTGAAATAGTTTTTTTTATGCCTGTTTTTTCTACCGCTTGTTTTATAATATAAAACACCATAACCCGCGAAAGTATGCTGCCACGGCGATTTAAAAACAGTATATCCTCATTTCCTTTTTTTACAGCAACGTGGCTGCGTACATTTTTCAAATAAATATCAATGTGTTTAAGCGCCGTGCCATTTATAGGCACAAGCCTTTGTTTGTTGCCTTTGCCGGTTACAATTAAAAATTCTTCTTCTTTATGTATTTCGCTTATTTTTAAATTTACCAACTCGCTTACACGCAAACCGCAACCATAAAGTACTTCAAGCATGGCGCGGTTTCTTTCGCCATCGTCGGTACTTCTGTCAATAACATTTAAAACATCTTCAATTTCTTTTTCGTTTAAAACATCCGGTAATTTTCTGGCAGTGCGAGGCCATTCGAGTAAGGTAGTTGGGTTATCATCCATCTCTTTTTCAATCACCAAAAATTTAAAGAACGCCCGTATGCCTGATAAAATGCGTCCTTGAGTTGAAGCACTTAATCCTATTTCGTTAACTTGCTTAACGTATGCCTGTAAATGTTTGAGGGTTGTTTTTTGAGGTGTAACGGGAGGCTTTTTCCCTTCCATAAAATTAGCCAGGCCATTTATATCCCGTATATAAGCCTCAACTGAATTTTTACTGAACGAGCGTTCGGCAGTCAGGTACATTTCAAATGATTTTATAAAAAGCTTCCAGTTGTTCAAGTAAAGTTATTTACAGCAAATTTACAGCTTAGTTTGTTATCTTTATGCTATGAACTTTTTGGCGCATTTGTTTCTTTCGGGTGAATTTAGCGAGCAAATGGTTGGCAATTTTATTGCCGATTCGGTTAAAGGAATTGCAGCCAATAGTTTTTCAGAAGAAATACAAAAAGGGATAAAGCTGCACCGGGCTATTGATGTTTTTACGGATAACCACCCTGAAATGCAAAAGAGTAAAGAGCACTTACGGCCGCGCTATAAAAAATACGCACCTGTTATTACCGATATTTTTTACGATCATTTTTTAGCTGTCGGTTGGCAGGATTATTCTAAAATTTCTTTACGAGATTATACGAACAAAGTATATAAATACCTGAGCGATTATATTTCTATTTTTCCCGACCGGTCGAAACAATTTTATAATTATATGACTAAGTATGATATACTTTTTGAATACACTAAAATTGAAGGTATTGAAAAAGTAATGCAAGGTATGGCACGCAGAGCACATTTTATATCAGGTATGGAAACTGCAACAGAAGAATTGGTAAAAAATTATGAAGATTTTAAAGAGGAGTTCAAGTTGTTTTTTCCTGATTTGCAGCAATATGTTTATGACATTAAGCAACATTAACCGAAATTAGTATTTTTAACCCATGAAAATTCTACTCATTAACGGGCCTAATTTAAACCTGCTTGGTACGCGCGAGCCAACAGTATATGGCAACCAAACATTTGAAGAATATTTGGTTGAACTTAAGGGAAAATTTCCAACCGTTCAGTTCGATTATTTTCAAAGCAATGTAGAGGGTGAGATAATTAACGCTTTGCATAAAGCAGATAAAAACGTGAACGGCATTATTTTAAATGCAGGGGCTTACACGCATACCTCTATAGCTATTGCTGATGCGGTTGCCGGAATTGCTACACCTGTAGTTGAAGTACACATAAGCAATATTTTTGCACGAGAAGATTACCGACATGTTTCGTATTTAGGTAAACATTGTAAAGGCTCTGTTTCGGGGTTTGGTTTAATGAGCTATAATTTGGCTTTGCAGTATTTTATTTGGCAGCCTCGCCCTTAGGTTTACGTTTTCTTAAATATATAATTGTTCCAACTTTTGGTTCTCCGCTTGCTGGTTTCAACCGGTTCTTTTTATATAAAGAACTTAATTTAATGCCATGCAATTGTGAAATGCTGGCCATAGTTTCTCCCTTGGTAACCACATGATAAGGCTCTAAAGCTTTTCTACGCTTAGCTTCTACATACACTTTTTCGTAAGCAACAATGGGTTGGCCTTTATTAAAATCGTTGTATTTAAGTAAATTACTTAACTCCAAATCAAAATCGCTGGCAATTTTATAGAAAGAATCTCCTGGTTTGGCAATAATAAATTTGGTATGATTAAATTTTAAAACCTGTCTTAAGTTAAGCTTTACTTGTGGTGCTTTTTCCTTTACGTTGCGCATGGTTAGTACCACATCTTTGTCCAGCTCATATAATTTGTATTGTTCTATTAACTCAATTAATTGCTCGGCATATTTTGGGTGTGTGGCATAACCGGCCTCTTTTAAACCTCGGGCCCAGCCTTTATAATCGGTTTTGGGCAATTCAAACAAAAAAGCATAACGGTCGCGGGTTCTTAAAAATTTTGAGTGGTCAGAATATGAATCAAGTACATCCTGGTATTTGCGAAAGCATTCATTTTTCTCATCATCATCTAAAATATAACTGGGGCCTGTCCAGTCTTTGTGGCATTTAATGCCAAAATGGTTATTGGCATAAACTGAAAGAGCACTGTTGCCGTTACCGCTTTCAAGCATGCCCTGCGCAAGGGTAATACTGGCCGGTATACCATACAGGTACATTTCTTTTACAGCATCTTCTTTATAGCGCTCTATATAATCGTTAGGGGTAAGTTTCTTTTCAGATGGCTGAGAAAAGGCATTCACACTCAAAAAGAGAGAGGCAATAAGTATATAACGGAAATGTACCATTAGTATATCAAAGTTACGAAAACGAAACGTAGTGTTAAAGCTCTTTAAAAAAGGCTTTTAACAACCTGTTGTTAATGGCTTTTGGTTTTGCTTTGCCAATATTTATACCGATTTTTGTAGGCTGTTTACCATGTCTTTACAAAACATACATATTGATTTTACTGAGGTTACCGGCAAAATAGCTTTAGGGCAGAACCTTTTTGTAAAAGGAGTGCAGGGGTCGGGGTGGAGCTTTTTATATGCGCAATGTGCCAAAGAATTTGATAAGAATATTGTTGTTATTTGCAATAACGCAGAAGACGCACTTTATGTATTAAACGATTTGCAGGTTTTGCAAGACAGAAAAGTTTTGTATTTGCCTTTTAGCTATGTTAACGCGTATGATTTTGAAAAAACACAAACAGCCTCACAACAACAGCGGATTGAAACCTTGGAGAAAATAACCGCAAGCGATAAAAAAAACATTATTGTTACCTATACCGAGGCACTTTTTGAAAAAATACCGGGTAAAACTGCTTTAAGCGAAAATACCTTTAAACTGGCCGTTAAAGAAAAACTTTCTATTGAGTTTTTAGAAGAATTTTTGTTTTCGTATCAGTTTGAGCGGGTTGATTTTGTAGCCGAACCCGGGCAATTTGCCGTACGGGGCGGCATTATTGATGTATTTTCCTTTTCGGCTAATATGCCTTACCGTATAGAGTTGTTTGGCGATGAAATAGAGTCTATCCGCAGCTTTGATGCTTTATCGCAACTATCGACAGCGCGCTACGAAAAAATACATATTACACCTAATATTACCAATGAGGGTATGTCGGAAAACAAAATATGTTTTTTAGATACACTTTTAGATGACGGTACGATTATTTTTTGCAAAGACTCAAATTACCTGATTCAAAAAACTGAGCAATTATTTGAAAAAGCAGTTTCTTCATATAAGGCATTGCACGAAACTACACAGCAAGCGCCCGAAAAATTATTTTGTAATGTTGATGAACTAAAAACATCTTTACAAAAAAAACAAATTATTGAAACCAGCGGTAATCCGGTTTTTACGAACGATGTGATTGAAATGAATCAACAGCCGCAACCATCGTTCAATAAAAACTTTGAATTACTTTTTAAACACCTTTTAGAAAACAAGCAAAAAGGCTACAGTAATTTTTTA
>DATFTU010000626.1:0-5118 GCA_035261565.1 Bacteroidia bacterium | reverse complement strand
TCATCGTCTTTTTGCTGAAGAATGCTTTTTTTCTTCTCAACAAGCATGTTAAGACTGTTTATTTCAATTTCTTTTTGCGATACAATTTGTTGTTGCACCTTGGTGCCTTCTGAGTTTAAAAATAAGTTGCGGCGTGTATCCTGCAGCGTACTGCGGTTAGATAAATCTTCGATAAGAAGCTTCTCTAATTTCTCTTTTAAATCAATATACTCCATGTAAACAAAAATTAATTGTTGCTAAAATATATAAAGCAAGTGCGTTTTTTAAGCCCTCTAATTTTTGTTTTAAACAATAAAAAGTTAGTATTGTGCTTTACTATACATTTGTAAAAAATAAATATATGCTGCAATCAATGACAGGCTATGGAAAAGCCTCGGTAGATTTTGAAGATAAAACCATAACTATTGAAATTCGCTCACTTAACAGCAAAAGCCTGGATGCCTCATTACGTATGCCAGGTTTATACCGTGAAAAGGAAATTGAGTTGCGCACTGAACTTGCCAAGTTGTTTGAGCGCGGCAAGGTGGATGTTTCGGTTTCAGTTGATTACCGTAGCGAACAACCGTCAACTCAAATAAATATACCACTTGCCGAGGCTTATTATAAGCAACTAAAAGAACTGGCCTCAAAAGTACATGAACCTAATGCCAACATACTTGAACTGGTTATGCGCATGCCCGATGTTACCAAATCGGCCACCAGTATGCTTACTGAAAAAGAATACAAGCAGTTTTTAGAGCCTTTTAAAAAAGCCGCCCAAGGGATGATTAGTTTTAGAAAAACTGAAGGGCAAGCATTGCTAAACGAGTTTATTAAAAGGACTGATTTATTACTGGGTTACTTAGAAAAAATTGAAATTACCGACCCTTTACGTATTGAAAAAATAAAAGCACGTATACATAAAAACATTGCCGAGTTTGTTACTGCCGAAAACATTGATAAAAACCGTTTTGAGCAGGAGCTTATTTATTATTTGGAAAAAATTGATGTTACCGAAGAAAAAACCCGTTTGCGTACCCACATAAAACATTTTATGGATACAGCCAAGGAGCCTGCCAGCGGGCGAAAACTAAACTTTATTGCTCAGGAAATGGGGCGCGAGGTTAACACCATAGGCTCAAAAGCCAATGATGCTGATATACAGCAAATAGTGGTGTTAATGAAAGACGAGGTTGAAAAAATTAAAGAGCAAACTTTAAATGTGCTTTAAAGCAAATACTGTTTACCTGCCTTTCTTTTTATCTAACAAATTATTTAGTCGCTCAATAGCGGCATCGTAGTTTGTTTTGTTTTGCACGGCTGCTTTATAATCGGCTTCGGCTTCGGTAAAGTTTTTCGAGTCTTCGAAGCATATACCACGTGCTAAATAAGCTTCAGCATATTCCGGGTCGGCGTCAATTGCCTGTGTAAAATACCCTTTGGCTTTTTCTTTATCATTTAAATAAGTATAATTTATAGCTCCTAAATTGTATAAAGCATATTTGTTTTTTTTATCTATGCTAAGCAGTTTGTTATAAGCATCAACCGCTTGAGGTATACGTTTAGTATCCTGGTAATATTTACCCACTAAATAAATAACCTCGGTGCTTTTAGGGTTTACACGCAAAGCACTATTATAATATTCAATACATAAATTACTTTTTTTAGCAGCCAGTATAGTTCCAAGCTCTACAAAGGCATCGTAATATTTATCATCCTGCTCAACAGCAGTTTGCATACTACTAACGGCAAGTGCAGTATCACCACTTTCTTTATAACACATACCTTTTAAAAAATAACCTAAAGCATTTGTAGGGTCTATTTTAAGCGCATTGTTTATATTACTTATACTTTCCTGGTATTTTTTAACAAAAAAATACATTTCAGCTAATTTTAAATAGGCCTGAGTTGATGTAGGTATGTTTTTTATACAGCGGTCTAACGCATTTTTAGCTTCACGGGTTTGCCCGGGTAAAAAATTGGCATCAGTAAGTAAAATATAAAAACTGTCGTTTTTTAAACTATCTATTTTAAGTGCACGGTTTGCATCTTCAATAGCCGCTGTAAAATCTTTAAACCCTAAATAAATTTTACCACGCCTGTAATATAAATGCGGATTATTAGGATCTGCTTTTAACTGCTCATTTAAGTTTTTAAGTTCTACCGAATTTACTTCTGCACTAAGTGTATCTTTTGAAGCTGCCTCGCTTTTTCCAGGTTCTTTAGCAGTATTTGTACAACTTGCTATAAAAATTAACAAAGCTGTAGTAAATGGGAGCAATTTTCTTATCATGCCTGCAAAATAAATAATATTTTTACTGCATTGGTTAATTATCTAAAATTATTAAAATGAAAAAATTACTATTTACTCTGTTTACGGGTTTATCATTTGGCTTGTTTGCACAAACAGGCGATACCGTACATGTTAAACCACTTAACCAAATAACTGTGGTAACCAACCCTAATACAGGCAGTAATGGATATAAAGGGTGGGGAGTATTTCCTGATACATCAAACCACATACGTAAAATAATAGCTACCCTAAGCTATAAATGTGCACCGGGTATGAATTGCGGCTCCTGGGATTATATAGATAATTTATATCTAAGGCGTTTGGGCGGGGTTAACCATCCATCGCAAAACACGGAAATAGTACGATTTATTACACCCTATGGCGGTGGTTTTACGCATACCACCTGGGGTTTTAGCTGGCATATTGATGTTACTGACTATGCTATGTTTTTACACGACTCAGTTGAAGTAGAGTATATACACGGTGGGTATGAAGGAACAAATGTTGGCTGGCAGGTTACTATAGACTTTGCCGTAATAAATGGCGACCCCATTGCAAACCCTATTAGTTTTAACCAGTTATGGAACGGAAGTTTTAATTATGGCGATACAGCTCACCCTATTGAAAATTACCTGACCCCTGATACCATTATGTTAGACCCTGCGGCTGTAATTACCAAAATACGTACTATACATACGGGGCATGGCGAAGATACTAACGATTGCTCTGAATTTTGCCCCAGCATACGTACTATAAAAATTGATGGTAATGTGGTTAGCACCCGAAACCGCTGGCGCACTTGTGGAGATAATGCCTTATATCCGCAAGCCGGGTCGTGGATTTATGATAGAGCTAACTGGTGCCCTGGTTCTATTGTACATCCCGATTTTGTTATGAGTACAACCCTAACCCCCGGCAACAAACATGTGTTTGATTTTGATATGCCCCCTTATATAGGTGGTGTAGCAAGTAATGGTAACGGGTATGCCTATGAGGCTATTGATGCTCAACTTTTTCAATACAAGAGTATTAATAAAAGTATTGATGCATCGATTGAAGAGGTTTATCAACCATCAAACCTGCCAGAATATAGCCGTATAAACCCTGCTTGCGATAACCCACGTATTTTGGTTAGAAATAACGGTAGTACAGCCGTTAGTTCTCTCGACATAAAATATGGCTTAAAAGGAAGCGGTTTTCAGACCTATACCTGGAATGGTACTTTAAATTTTGCCGATACAGCTACAGTTTTACTCCCTAACTTATCGTTCCCATCAACCACTACAACAAGCGCCGTTTTTCAAGCCTATATAACCGGTATAAATGGCGGGCAAACCGACCAATACCCTTATGACGATACGGCTAAAGTGCAATTAACAAGCTTGCCACCTATTTATGATACCGCTTTTATAGTTTATTTTAATTGTAATAATGTGTTAGAAGATAGTTATTACATTACCGATGTACAAGGCAATATAGTACACAGCCGGATTGCGGCTAACTTACAAGCTAACGCAGTTTATAGAGATACCCTACACCTGGCACCTGGCTGCTATACTATGATAATGTATGATGCAGGCGGAGATGGCTTAAACTCATCTTTTAACCCGGCACAAGGACAAGGAGCCTTTATGTTACGTAAAATAGGGGCTATTCCATCAGGCTATTATTACAAGGTTTTTAATCCTGATTTTGGTAATTTTACCCAACTATCATTTTTTGCCGTACCACATGCCTTTGCTATAACCGGCATTCAGGATATAAACAATACCGATTTTAACATGTCTATATTCCCAAATCCAACTAACGGAAAGGCTATTATACAATACAATGTGCCAGCTAATACCCACCCCACTCTATTTTTATATAACGGGCTTGGCCAGCAATTAATGCAAACCAGCTTGCTAAGTACCGAAAATTTGTACGAAACTGATTTAAGCAGCCTGAATAATGGTTTTTATTACATAAAACTACAAACCGAACAGGGCAGCAGTATAAAGAAAATTATTAAAGAGTAATTGTTTTTTAACGAAAAAGAGTTATATTTGCGCCCTTAATTTTATTAAAATCATGAAAAAAGACATTCATCCGGAAAGTTACAGACTATGTGTTTTTAAAGACATGTCTAACGATTATACATTTTTAACCCGTTCTTGCGCAGACACTAAAGACACTATTAAATGGGAAGATGGTAATGAATACCCATTGGTTAAATTAGAGATTTCTAACATGTCGCACCCGTTTTATACAGGTAAACACATGTTAGTTGATACAGCAGGGCGTGTAGATAAATTCCGTACACGTTACGCTAAAAAGAAATAAGATGAAAAAAATTTCTTTATTAGTTATAGTTGCCGCATTATTTTTTGCTTGCGGAGGTAATAAAAAATCGAAGCTTATTTTAGGCGATTGGAAAATTGCAGATATGGTTGTACCTATGCCTCCTAATATGCCAGATTCTTTAAAAACTCAATACGAGGCTATGTTAAAAAGCCAGGTTGAAAAAATTAAAACCAGTTCTACCTTCAGTTATAAAGATGATGGAACTTACGCTTATAATTTTGCCGGACAAGCAGGCGGTGGCACCTGGAAACTTAATGAAGAAGCTACTGAATTAAGTTTAACAGAGGCAGGCAAAACTAATGCATCTAAAATAGTTGAATTAACCGAAAATAAATTGGTTTTTGAAGCTCCTCAACCTAATGGTGCCGGTAACGTAACGCTAACTTTAGCTAAATAATATAACTTTTTAAAATTGTAAAAGCCCTTTAAAAAAGGGCTTTTTTATTTTATAGCAATAAACATCGTTTATAGCATCATTTAAAAACTTCGCTCATAAACCTGCC
>DATFTU010000625.1:0-4066 GCA_035261565.1 Bacteroidia bacterium | reverse complement strand
TTTGTGCTGGTATAAAAACAGAATTACACTACATAAATCTTTCACGTAAATAAAATCGCGAAGCTGTCCTCCATCCGTATATTTTGGGTTATGCGAGCGGAACAACTTTACTTTACCGTTTTGTTTTATTTGGTTAAATGCATGAAAAATAACCGATGCCATTCTGCCCTTATGAAACTCGTTTGGCCCATATACATTAAAAAATTTCAACCCAACCCAATAAGGTGGTTTAGTAGTTTGCTTAAGCGCCCATTTATCAAAATCGTTTTTGCTATCGCCGTAAGGGTTTAATGGTTTTAGTTTTTCAATAATGCTTTCGTCTTCATCATCGTAACCAAATTCACCCAAGCCGTATGTGGCAGCCGATGAGGCATATACCAATGGAATGTTATGCTTAGCGCATAAAGCCCAAATGGTTTGTGTATAGTGCAGGTTTAGTTTATTAAAAGTATCAACATCAAACATAGTGGTATCGGTGCGTGCGCCAATGTGAAATATAAATTCAACTTCCTTTTCATTTTTCTCTAACCAAGCAGGCAAATTATCTCGGTTAATTTGTTGCACATACTTTTTGCCAATAAGGTTTTTGTTTTTTTCGGCATCGGTAAAATCATCCGATATAATAATGTTTTCAAACCCGGCTTGGTTTAACTCGCTCACTAAACAACTTCCTATAAAACCCGCGGCACCTGTAACAATAAGCATTTTGTGTAAATTAAAATTCGGGTTAAAATTGCTTAAATAATTGCAGATAAAAAAACTTTACCGACCACACACCCACCCTTACCGACTAAACTATATTAACTTACCTATTTATACTATGTGGTTAGTACATATAAACTATCTTTGCAAAAATTATTTTTATGGACGCAGTTGAAAAAAAGAAACCAGTTTTTACACGATACGAAGTATTGGTTATTGCCATACTTGCCCTAACACAATTTACGGTTGTGTTAGATTTTATGGTGCTATCGCCCTTAGGTGCCATGCTTATGGAAGAGCTAAAAATTACCACTTCGCAATTTGGCAATGTGGTTTCGGCTTATGCGTTTAGTGCAGGTATATCGGGTTTGTTAACGGCAGGTTTTGCCGATAAATTCGACCGTAAAAAATTACTGCTGTTTTTTTACACAGGCTTTATAATAGGTACGTTTTTATGCGCTATTGCACCCGATTATACTTTTTTATTATTAGCCCGCATTGTAACCGGTTTGTTTGGCGGTGTAATTTCATCCATATCGTTTGCCATAATAACCGACTTATTTAAAATGGAAGTGCGCGGCCGTGTTATGGGTTTTGCACAAATGGCTTTTGGGGTTAGTCAGGTGTTGGGTATACCGGTTGGTTTAATACTGGCTAATAAATTTGGATGGCACTCGCCGTTTATGATGATTGTTGGCTTGGCTGTTTTAATTGGCCTTGTAATTTTTATTTTTTTAAAACCGGTTGATGCGCACCTGAAACTGAAATCAGACCGCAGCGCGTTTCAGCATTTGATAAAAACTATTTCAACCCCCGATTATCTGCGTGGTTTTATGGCTACTGTTTTGTTAGCTACAGGCGGCTTTATGCTAATGCCTTTTGGCAGCGCTTTTAGCATACACAACTTAGGGCTTACGCAAGAGCAACTGCCCTGGGTGTATGGCATAACAGGTATTTTTTCGGTAATATTTGGCCCTATAATGGGTAAGCTTAGTGATAAATTGGGCAAGTATAAATTGTTTGTTATTGGCTCTATAATGACTATGCTGATGATTGCCATATACACCCGCCTGGGCGTTACACCTTTGTGGCAGGTAATTAGTTTAAACGTGGTATTGTTTGTGGGCATCAGCTCGCGTATGATTTCGGCTTCGGCATTAATGACTGCCGTACCGGCTCCGCAGGACCGAGGCGCTTTTATGGGCATTAATGCATCCATTCAACAACTATCGGGTGGTGTGGCCGCTTTTGTAGTGGGTAAAATTGTTATACAAAACGGCGACGGCCCTTTAGGCAATTACCCCATGCTGGGTTATGTAGTGCTTGGCAGTATGGTAATTACCATTTTTATGATGTGGCGCATAAACAAACAAGTGGCCCATAAATTGCACCAAAAACCTTTAACGCCTCCTCCTGCACCTGCCGTTGAGGAAGCGGTTGCTAAGGCTGAGTAAGTTAGCCTGTTTCTATTATTTTTTGTATTTTAGTATGGCATTAGTTTTGCATATATTAAGGGAATGAAAAAGCAATTAATAAGGTTACTTAAAATAACAGCAGGTTGTTTGGTGTTGAGTCTGTTTTTGTTTTTTACCCAAGAGCCACGGCTTCCGGCTATTGCAGAACCACAACCCAATATTGATTTACCCGAAAAAACAAACGAGGCTTTTAAAGAAGGCGAGGTACTTAGTTACCGCCTGCACTATGGTTTTATTGATGCGGGTGTGGCTATTATAGAGGTTATGCCTAAAATACAGGATTTTGGCGGGCACAAAGTATATCACATAGTTGGCAACGGATACTCAAAAGGCACGTTTAACTGGTTTTTTAAAGTAAAAGACCGTTACGAAACCTATATTGATAAAGATGCCCTTGTGCCTTGGTATTTTGTACGCCGATGCGATGAAGGTGGATATATTATTAACCAGGATTATATATTTAACCACTATACCAAAAAAGTGGATGTGGGCGATGGCAAGCAGTATGATGTACCTGTGGGCATACAAGATATGCTGTCATCTTTTTACTACGCCCGCAATTTAGATTTTACCGATGCTAAAGAAAATACCGTTTACGAAATACCCAGCTTTGTAGATAAACAAAACTGGACATTAAAAATAAAATACGTGGGCAAAGAAACCATTGATACCGATGTGGGCAAATTCCGTTGCTTAAAATTTCGCCCCATTATACAAACCGGACGTATTTTTAAAAAAGAAGAAGACCTAAACGTTTGGATAACCGATGATAAAAACCATATCCCCATCCGTGCGCAAGCCAAAATATTAGTTGGCTCGGTAAAAATGGATTTAACATCGTACAAAAATTTAGCCAACGCAACCTCTAAAGTTGAAAACTAACCTACTACCGGCACAAGCCCGTGACTCATCATAACTTGTTTTACCTTAGCCATATCGGGCGGGCCACCTGCATTAATTACTTCAGCAAGGTCTTTAAAATAATCAGGCTTCATTAAACCTGGGCTGCAATAGGCCAAAAACTCAACCGTTTCGGTGCCTTTATTAGCAAAACCATGCACTGCACCACGCGGAATAAAAAGAGAATCGCCCGCACTTAACTCAATTGTTTTTCCATCCAACGTATATGTAATGGTTCCTTTTAAGCAATAAACGGTTTCATCAAACCCTTCGTGATAATGTGGGGCAGCAATTTTGGCATCAAGTGGTATAACGCATTTAAATAGTGTTGAAGAACCTTTAGTATCTTGTTCGTCCAAACAAAAATGAATTTCTATTCCCGCAAATTTTATAACTTCTTTATATTTCATACGTATATATTTTAATTGCAATTAATATTTTTAAATAAGAGCAGCATCCTTTTACAAAAATACTGCTCTTATATATAGATTTAGTTTATTGAACTTTATTTAAAATTTTAAGTTCGGGTTTTGATGTAACACCAGCTTTTTCCATTGCCTCTTTTGCTTTTGGGTCGGTAAAAAACGCTTTAGCAGCTTCGGCACTGGCAGCTTCTTCTACTATAGTAATCATATTGGCATTATCAACCGACTGATACATATTTATAAATTTAATACCCCCTTTTTGGCGCACAGGCTCGCCTGCATCAAAGCCTTTTTTAAAGCTGGCAAAATCTTTTACTTCGATGGTGTTAATGATAGTTACACCTTTTTCGGTATTAGCATTTTTAAATGCAACCGTTGATAGTGCCACAACTACAAGGGCAACTGAGATAATTGTTTTTTTCATATTACTTTGTTTTATTGGTTTAATAATGCAAAGTAAAGGCACATAAAAACTTTATTCATTGATTACAATCAAGAAATTAAATACGGGTGTTTCTTTTTCTTACCCGGCTTAATGTTTCGGGTGTAATGCCAAGGTATTTT
>DATFTU010000624.1:0-6467 GCA_035261565.1 Bacteroidia bacterium | reverse complement strand
AATTCTTCCAAAGTTATATTTAATGCTGAACAGACCTTAACTAAACTTGAAAATCTTATGTCTTCGCCTCTTTCTAAACGTGAATAATAACTTAGCGTATAACCACTATCATAAGCAAATGTTTCTTGACTTGTGTAACCTTTGTCTTGTCTCAGTTGTTTAATCCTTGCGGCAAGCAGCTTAATTTCTTTTGATTTTTCTTTGGTAGTCTTTGCCATATAAATGCGATTTATTCTGGCATCTATTTTAGCACATTAGCACTGTTTATATTAGCTCTATTAAGCATAGCACTAATTAGTGCTATTTTGAAAATAACTTTTATATTTGTATCACTAACCAATAATTAAAAACATGAAAAAACTTTTTGTACTATTAGCATTAGTTAGCTTTTTTGCTTGTAAAAAAAGCACCACACCATCAACCACAAACAACAATAACAACACAGCCCCGCCACCAGTAGCTAATATGACGGCCAGTTATTCAGGCATATTGGCTGGGACTACGTACTCAGCAACAAATGCTTCTTTTACATATAGCTTATCTGCTCTGGCTGGTGGAGCTGGATATAATAATTCTATCAGTGGTTCGGCTATTAATACTGTCACCAATGAAACAATGACAATAGGTATTTATGTACCTTTCACAAGTACTGGTGTGTATTCACTGAATGGATTAGGTGCTGGGCAAATTAATGGCTCAGGCACCACTCAATTCTCTAATCAAACTGGCTATGGCATTCCGCCAGGTGTTGGCACATTGACTGTAACAACATACAACACCCAAACTCATCTTATGTCTGGCACATTTAGTTTTACAGCATGCAATCCAGGTGTTTCTTCAGTCATTACTGTTACCAACGGGTCGTTTTCAAATTTGAGTTTTTAATACTAGAAAAATTAAATGGCATCCGTTTTTTTAGTACTTTAGTTGTATATTTTTAATCCATGACGAGAAAATTATCTTTTAGCAAATCTGGAGAAGTTAGAGTCGCTAAACAAACAACCGTTATAGGTAATTATAATGAGATTGTTCATTACAGAACTATTGAAGTAAACAACATTAACCCAAGTGAGTTGACAATGAAAACTAGAAAAATCGCTGGGTTAGGTGAAGTTTTTACCGACCAAATACCTTTGGTTGATTTTAGAACACTATTTATCAAAGAAGACAATAAATACATTCTTGATGTTTATGGGTTATCAAGATTTTTAGATTTAGAATTTAGTTCCAATGTGCAAGTATCTTTTGATGCGATTGATGAAAATGCATCATTTAATGTAGAAGTATTTTATATGCTCGAAAATTCAGCAGATTTTGAACTTCATTCACGCCTATTAGATGAGGTAGTCGCAGAAATTCAGTAAATAAAGTATTATGCTTGATTATTTATTTAAACATTTCGTAACCTTCTTACATTGGTGTTTTGGAAACTTAATGTGGACTTTGATTTGTTTTGGGTTTTCAAAAACATTTATAAATCCGAAGTCTCGTTTCCATTACAAGAAAATGATGGAGCAATTACAAACATTTGCTTATGCTGTGAAAATTTTGATACTAATTCAAGTCTATGGATTATTAATGAAAGTTGGGCTTATAAAGCCTAGTACTAAGGATAGCAAAATGTTTATAGTTGTTGCGGTAATGGTGATACTGGTTGCTGCAGTTGTAATATTTACATACCGTAAAAAAGAAGAGAAAAAGCCTGTTCTTGTTTAGTTATACTAACTAAATCATAATATTTTTCATGTAATTAATGATTCTTTTATTTGAGAGAGTTTATTTTACATGTAAGATTTATTGACTTTTTGTATTTTTTTAGAACACTAAAGGTTGTATGTTTGTTAAAGAAACAGGACTCATACAAAAACTACCTTTCTATTACTGATAACTTTTAAGTGAGTCAAACAATAATTAGATATCTACTTTTTTTAATAGCGTATATTCCTATATATATTATTGCCGCACTAAAAACATTTAATGCTACCGTTATACATGATTGTGGGCAATCATTCTCATATAGAGCAATGGCTCTAAACAACCTTATTCCAATTTTTCTAATTGTTTTGTCTATAATATTGATTATTTATTTCAAAATATATTCTTGGTTAGCATTAAACCCTAAAGGAAATCCGATTTTTACAATTAAGAGTATTAAGCCTCAACATAAGGAGTATGTGACTTATTTAGGTACATATATTTTACCGTTTGCGGCCTTAGAAACAAAAACACATTTTGATATGATTGCTGTAGCTTTTATGTTTTTAACGATAGGTTTTATATTTTCTAAAACAAATCTTATCTACACAAACCCAACATTAGCTTTTTTCGGATACGATATCTTTGAAATAACTGATGAAAATGGCAAAACAATTGATTGTATATCAAAAGATGATTTTAAAATTGAAGATAGGCCAAGAGGGCTAAAGTTAGGAGAGAATACATTTATTATTTCAAAATGGAAAAGGGACAACTAGTAACGGCATTAAGCAACATAATCACCAACCCAATTTTAAGTGTTGACTTATATTTTGTTTTTAAACACGAAGATACTTATGTACAATATTTAGCAAATCCCAATGACGATTTGCGTACTGAAATTATCAGTGGATATACAGGATTTTTACAAACATTTATAAATCCAGATAATCCTTATGAATTAAATGATATCTACGATGATAATGAATATGAAGATTATCATTTGTTTTTTGATACTATTACTAATAACGATATAGCTCAAGCGATATTTTTATTTAGTCGGCCAGATGCACTACCATATACTACAGCCGCAGGACCGTTAAGTAAAATACATGGGTTCATAATTGAGCTATCTGATGGAACAAATTATTTGACACTATATAAAAGAAATCAGGCAACTCATGCAGTTAATCCAGATAAAATGATTAATTTCTTTACTGGAGCCGATAATCAATTGAAGTTAATAAATCAGAGTGCCATTTATCTAACTAAATCAATCGACCTTTTTAAGATTGATAATACAATCTTTATAAATAGTAGAAGTGTTTATGAAAATCAATTTGGTTTTGTAGCGCAACTAAAAGCTCGTGCGGAAACTGGGTTTGTAGACCTTTCTGCAATTACTGCGTTTGATATTGATATCAGTGTGCAGGATTATGTGAAAAAACTTCCAAAAGGAATGCTAAAGAAATTAAGCACTGTTGCCACTTCGAATCCAATAATTGAACAGGAAAAATGGACTGAAATTACAAGGCAGGCACGAAGATATGCTCGACATGAATTTGATACTAGAGCAGATGGTGCTATTAAGATACAAACTAAAAAAGAATTGATTATTTTAATTAATATTTTGAATAGAGACTATAACTATAATACAGCAAGTAAAGAGCGGTATCTAACTAAAAATAAAAAATTGATTAACTAAGTAGGCGAACAATTTACACAAAAACAATATTTTTTGTTATTAACCGTTGATTTGTATAATTTGGCACAAAATATGTTTAAGTTTCTATCGAAAAACTATACATTAGTTGTTATAAAAACAAAAAAAATTGCTATTTATAAGAAAAAAACGTAACTTTTGATTTGAATATGGCTATTCCAAAAGAAATAAATCCAAACCCACTTTTAAGCTCTACTGTTGAAGTGCGTTTTAATTCGAAAATTTTGAGTGAAGATATTTTAACTACAGTATTTCCACTTATCTCGAAAAATTTCCCAAAAGTTAAAGATTTAGCAAAAATACCTGGCATTTTAGGCAAGACAACTACAACAGCTACATTGAATTTTTCTTCTGGGTTTGTCTTTGCTAATGACAAATATTCTATGACTGTTTCACCTACTTCAATTGCCTTTGAAAATATAGCAGGGTATCAATATTGGGACAATTATTTTCCTGTTATAAAAGAGAACTTAGAAATACTTTCACATGCTATTCAATGGGATGAACTTACTAGAATTGGTTTAAGATATGCTAGTCTTTTTGAAAATCAAGAATCGACTTTAGAAGCACTAAACCTTAATACTACTGGTGATTTTAAAGGCTTAACTCAAGAGTTACAGGCTTTCAGAACTATTTATTCAAAAGGTGATATCAATCTACTCCTTCAGGTAGCAAAAAATGCTACAGTTCGAAAGGAGAATAAAAATGTATCTGGTCTGTATTTGGATATTGATGCCTCTGTTGATAAAAATTTATCAAAGAAAACTAATGAAGAATTATTCTCTTTGATTAATACATTGCATACAGAGCTTAAGGAGCTATTATTTAATAATGTGGTAAAAGCAGAGTTTCTAAAAAAATTAAACGTAAAATATTAATTATGTTTGCGATTGCGACACAAAAAATTTCAAATCAAGCTATACCTACTGTAACCTTTGAGCCTCATTATGAATCGCAATTAGGTTTAACAGGTGATAGTATGGATTTTGCTATGGGTGATTCTAATGATGCAAATCATTCTATTGATGCCTCATCATACATAAATGCTTTAGCTGATTCTGTTATTCATGCCGCTGGTTTAAGGATGAAAACGATATCATTGACTGGAACAGCAGGTATAGGCTCATTAAATGATAATTTCACTTTTATTATACATAATGAAGATGTAAAATTTCAAAATAATTTGGTCACTGAAGGTTGGGTTTTTATTGATGGGACTGGAGCAGCAATAAATCCATTTAACGATTTACTTAGTAGCAAGCGAGTTGTATGTAATGATATTGATTTAGCTAATAATTGGTTTGGGTACAGAACAAGAAGAGGTAAATCAATAATTTACGCTGGATTATTAGACTCTACTACTCAATTTCCAAAATTTACAACAAGTGGAAGTGTAGCAAAATCTACTACAGTAACAGATAATCTATCATTACCTGATTATTATTATGATAATATTAAATTAATTAATTCTAAGTTCACAAAAGAATTTGCAAAATACTCTAGTTACATTCAAGATAAAGAACAGGCGACAAAACTTACTGATAAACTTTTTGAAGAAATTGCTAAGATAAAGTTTCAAAATGTGGTTACAGAATTAATGCCAATGAATTCAATAAAAGTAAAAGTTAAGCTTGACACTAGTAAAATGCTTATTATAACTTCTCCTTTTAAAACGGCTGAAGGGCTTGATAAAGAAGATGTCTTCTATACTTTTCTAGTAGATAATAACATTATAATTAGTGATGTAACGAACCTTACCAACTTAATTGATGGCGTTAATAAAGTCTTGTAAAGACGCTACACTTTTTTTATGGGGTAAAATTGCATACCCATTTAAAATATTACCGTCAAAAAAATATAAACAGGAAATCACTATAGATGACATTTTTAATTCTGAGTTAGATTTCCTTATTACAAGACGCTCCGAAAAGAAGCCTGAAGATACTTTTGATGAATTTGGTGAAGTTAGAGTAGATGCATTAATAGATAGCTTGAGAGAGATTCCAGGGTTTTCAATGAATCTATTAGGCGGAAAATTTAAACCAAGACATATTGCCTTTAATCCTAAATCACCAGCTTCAAAGCCATGGGATAAGGATAATGACAAATACTTATGGATGAAGTTTATTAAGTACGCTGTATTTCTTAAACCCACAACTCCAATATATTATAATATAAAAGATGTACACCGTCAGGAATTTCCATTTAGGAGATTAGAAGATGCTAATTATAAAAAATTGGTTGCCAATATGGCTAACAAACCTATTGTTATAGATAAAAAAGCAAGTTGTACAGGAATTAGCTTGATAAAACATGCGCCTAATAAATTAAACTACTGGCACATAGAATTTCATTTAAACGATGGATTGACACCCGAAGATGACACAGTGAAAAAAGTTAAAAACAAAATGCTTGCAGCAGAAGATTTGGCTAAATTTGATTCTCTACCATGGGCTGACCAATTAATGTATAATTCTTTAATGGATTGTTTAGCAACAAAAGCAAAAAAAAATATTTCTGATTTTGGTTTAAAAAAAATTCCGATTTTGCAACCTTCAGTTTTTTCATAACTTACTTTTACTCTATAGTAATTATCTTATTTAACGGAGTATTTAATTCCCTCGCAATTTTTCTAAGCACAATTATAGTACAATTAGTCTCACCTCGCTCTAGTCTGCCGATTTGGGGGAATTTTGTTCCAATCTTTTCTGCCAATTCCACCTGTGTTAATCCTCTTTCCTTGCGAAGCATTTCTATTCGCTCGCCAAGTTTTTTTAGGTATTCTTGCTCTTCTTCATTAACTTTTTTCATGTTGAAAATCAATTATTTATGCAAAAATAATAAAATAAATGAAACTATATAGTTCTTTTTGCGTATAAACCCTTAAATGACCCTGTAAGGCATTTTTCATTCCACACACGCAACTTTCCTCCTGGCACTGGAGCAAGAGTTCAATTTATTCTGTTGTCTAAATTTTTAAAAAATGTGCCATGAAAAAAAAATTACAAATCACGTGTCCTAATTGCAAAACTTTATTCTTGGCCGATGA
>DATFTU010000623.1:0-9906 GCA_035261565.1 Bacteroidia bacterium | reverse complement strand
AATAGAATGTTCGGCATTTTCGGTTGCCTGTTCAAACGAGCCTTGCTCAATATCAATAGCATCAATTTTTGCCTGGCTTTTTTGCGCCATCATCAGGGCAATAATACCGGTGCCGGTGCCAATATCTAAAATGCTGTTTGCCTTGCTTACTTCTGCCCACGAGCCAATTAAAACAGCATCTGTGCCAACTTTATGAGCGCATTTATGCTGGTGAATGCTGAATTTTTTAAAAACAAATGTTTGTTGAGACATACATTCTATTTCTATTTCACCCCCAATATAAAAATAAAAGTTTAAAGTGGCCTGTTAATTAATTAATATCAAAAAGCCCTTCAGGAGCGCAATAATAAACCGTTTTTGCTTTGTGGTCTATTTTTTTTACAAAAGCATCTGTATAAGGCAATAAAACCTCTTCATTGTTTACCTGTACCGATAAAAATTGCTGCTTTGGCAGCACAATCAGCTCGTTAACCTTGCCTACATTACCTTTAATTTCATCTATTAAATCATAACCCTCTAAGTTGCCGGCACTTGATTTCTTACTCGTAATGTTTTTTTCATCTCCCCACAGCTCCTTTCCAATAAAGGGCTTGGCTTGCTCAACTGTTTTTATGCCGTCAAAACCCAGTACTAAATTTTTGCCTACATATTTAACTTCAGTAATAAAAAAAGGGGTTGGTACATTATTCATTTCAATAAACAAAAAACCTGTTTTTTTTACCTCAATGTCTTGCAAGTTATTGCCAACCAGCATTAATGCGCCTTTTAAGCCATGCACACGGGCCAGTTTTCCTAATTTAATTAATTGGCTCACTCTAAAATTAAACTTATTTTTGAACTCTCAAAATAATGACTTTAAACGGAAAACAAAAAATATATTTTGCCAGCGATTTTCATCTTGGCGTTCCCACTTACGAAACCAGCCTTGAGCGCGAAAAAAAAATTGTAGCGTGGCTTGATAGCATTAAGCACGATGCGGCCGAAATTTATTTAGTTGGTGATTTGTTTGACTGGTGGTTTGAATATAAATATACCGCCCCTAAAGGTTTTGTACGTCTGTTGGGCAAAATAGCCGAAATAACCGATAGCGGTATTCCTGTTCATCTTTTTACCGGCAACCACGATATGTGGATGTATGGCTATTTGCCGCAAGAAATTGGGGTAAATGTGTATAAAGAGCCTATTGAAAGAACGTATTCAGGCAAAACCTTTTTCATTGGTCATGGCGATGGCTTAGGGCCGGGGGACCATAGTTACAAATTCATTAAAAAAATACTGGCTAATAAATTCCTGCAATGGATGTTTGCCCGTTTGCACCCAAACCTGGCGTTTGCGGTGGCCACCTATTTTTGTCGTCGTAGCCGTATTGCCACGGGCACCAGCGATAGCATATATCTGGGTGATGATAAAGAGTGGCTGGTAAGCTTTTGTAAAGAAAAATTAACCGAGAAACATTTCGATTATTTTGTATTTGGGCACAGGCATTTGCCTATTGAAGTTAATTTACCACAAAATTCAAAATACATTAACTTAGGCGAGTGGATTAATTATTATACTTATGCCGAATTTGACGGAACCGAACTTTATTTGAAAAAGTATAGCGAGAGCTAAATTTTACTTAAATTTAACAAGCAATTAGTAAAAAATAAACGCCATGGAAAATAAAATGCTGCAAGAAATAGCTGATGCCAATGCCAAACTGGTTAAAGGTTTTGAAACATTGGGCAAATTACCCGAAGTTGAAATTGCTGTTACGCCAAAAACGGAAGTTTATGCCGAAGATAAGCTGCGTTTATTTCATTATGACAGAGATACCGATGCAACTGTAAAAACTCCTGTTTTAATTGTTTACGCCTTGGTAAACACCTATAAAATGTTGGATTTACAGCCTGATAGAAGTTATATAGGCAACCTTTTAAACCTGGGGCTTGATGTGTACTTGATTGATTGGGGCAACCCGTCAAAAGGTGACCGTTATTTAACCATGGACGATTACATTAATGGCTATATAAATAACTGCGTGGATGTTATCCGTAAAAAACACAAAGCCGAAAAAATAAATATTATTAGTATTTGCCAGGGTGGTACATTTAGTGTGGTTTACACAGCATTGCACCAAAATAAAATTAAAAACCTGATTACGCAGGTTACCCCTGTCGATTTTTCTACTAATGATGGTTTGCTTTTCCGTTGGGCTAAGGATATGAATTTTGATAAACTGGTTGAGGGCTACGATGGCCTTATACCGGGTGAGTTTTTAAACGAAGGCTTTAATATGCTTAAGCCAACCCAGCAGTTTCAAAAACAGCAAACATTGGTAAACGTGTTAGATGATAAAGATAAACTGCTTAACTTTTTACGTATGGAAAAATGGATAGCCGAAAGCCCTGCTCAGGCAGGCGAGTGTTATCGCCAGTTTATGAAAGATTTGTACCAGAAAAACCTTTTGATTAAAAATGAATTAGTTGTGGGAGGTAAAAAAGTAAACTTAAAAAACATTACTTGCCCTGTGCTTAATGTGTATGCCACACAAGACCATTTAGTACCACCTGCCGCAAGCATTCCGTTATGCGATAATATTGCATCAACCGATAAAGAGACCTACAGCTTTGCGGGTGGACATATAGGTGTGTTTGTGGGTGGTAAATCGCAAAAAGAATTAGCACCTGCCGTTGCCAATTTCTTAAAGAAAAGAGATAAATAAATAATCTAAACCTACTATAAACTAAAAGCCCCGTAAGTTCACTTACAGGGCTTTTTTATTTAACATTCTAAATTTACTTACTCGAAAAAGGAGGGTATTCGTCTGTCATAAAATACAAATACGATGTTACACGCATAGCCCATCTTAAAGTACCTACAACAAAACTGTGCATGCCCGCCGGATATTTACCGGTAATTAAAACGGCCCACCAGGCAATAAATACTATAAAATAGCAAGCAATTAATCTAAAAAACAAACAGAAAAAATGTGGTATACCCACGTATAAACCTGCAAAAAATAAACGTATTATTAATAAACCTCTGCTTAACTTTTCGGGGTAAGCAATATCTAAAACAATTCGGTTATCTACAGCACTTGTTCCAAATGCCGGATACCCATCTGTAAGATTCAATATTCTTGCATTAAGCCGGGTCATCCAACGAAATAAAGAAAGCTGAAACTCAAAAAAGTTTTTAGGATACTTACCCGTAAACAATACCGCCCACCAGGCTATAAAGTGTAAAATACCGGCAGCAATCGACATAAAAAATAACACAAAAAAATGCGGGATCATAATGTAAAAGAACCCGAAAAAGGTACGTAGCAAAAGCTCGCCTCTCGAATAACTTTCCTGATGTGCAATTTCAAACGCAAAATTGGGTTGTGTAGTTGTTGTTTCTTCCATATAATTGTTTTTTTAGTTGTTTAATTACTATGCAAGATAAAAGTATTTTTAACACTGGCAAAAATTAGTCGAACAAAATGTATTATTTGTTTGTTATATTATTGCTTTGGTAGTAATTTTTTATCTAATCTATTTTTATAACCTTTACCATCCCTTATATTATATTATGCTTGAATTAACCAAACCACTTGTTTTTATTGATTTAGAAACTACCGGAGTAAACCCTGCATCTGATAGAATTATTGACATGGCTGCACTTAAAACCAATGTTAATGGTACAATCGAGACAAAAACATGGCGGGTTAATCCGGGCATCCCAATTCCTGAAGCTACCACAAAAATACATGGCATTAAAAACGAAGATGTAGTTAACGCTCCTTTGTTTGCAACAGTTGCTCCACAAATACTTGATTTTATTGGTACTGCCGATTTAGGAGGCTATAATTCTACCCGGTTTGATATTCCATTATTAATTGAAGAATTTATGCGGGCAGGTTTTGATTTCGATTTAAAAAACAGGAAACTGATTGATGCCCAGCATATATTTTATATGATGGAGCCCCGTACTTTGGGAGCTGCCTATAAATTTTACTGCGGTAAAAAATTGGAAAACGCGCATTGTGCTTTAGCTGATATAAGAGCAACTTATGAAGTGTTTTTGGCACAGGTAGAGAAATATAAAGATGTACAAATAGAAACTAAAGAAGGAAAGCTAATTACCCCCATACACAACAATGTAAATACCTTAGCTACTTACATAAGCGATAATAAATCGGTTGACTTAGTTGGGCGCATTGTATTAAATGAAAAGGGAATAGAGGTTTTTAACTTCGGAAAATATAAAGATAAATCTATCGAAGAAGTCTTTAAAAAAGAACCATCATACTATCATTGGATGATGCAAGGCGATTTTACACATTACACCAAAAAAATAATTACTCAAATAATGCTGCGTACAAAAGTGTAACCGCTGCTTTTAACCCCAATATTTTTGTATATTTGGTTATATGAAAATAGTTGTTGCGGTATTAATTTTGTTGGTTGGATTTACCGGTTTTTCTCAAAACTCAAAACCAATAAAAAAGCAAATACAATTATCGGGTGTATTAGTTACTGGCGATAGTTTAAAAGCCGTTAAAGGTGCTTCAATCAAAGTAACAAAAACCGATAGTATTGATTATAGTTTCTTTTTTTCGGTACCAACCGATGATAATGGTTTTTTTACCTTAATGGCAAGGCCCGGCGATGTAATTGGCTTTAAGAAAGATGGATTTCAGGAAAGCAGTTATATTATCCCCGATACTTTAAAACTACCTAAACTTTCTATAGTACAAATTATCAAAAGCCTTAAAGATACAATTCAGCAAATTGAGCCATCAAGCTATACACCAAAGTAATTTTACTTTTTGTATTTTAAAGCCCACTCTTTAGCAAAGTAAGTAAGTATAACTTTTGCCCCGGCACGTTTCATGCTTAGTAAAATTTCGTCGCGGGTTTTATCGCCATCAATCCAGCCTTTGGCTGCTGCTGCTTTTACCATAGCATACTCACCACTTACATTATAGGCGGCAATGGGCAGAGTAAAATTATCATTCAATAGTTTAATTACATCTAAATATGATAGGGCAGGTTTTACCATTAAAAAATCGGCACCTTCGGCAAAATCAAATTCAGCTTCCAACAAAGCTTCTTTACTGTTAGCCGGATTCATTTGATACGTTTTTTTATCGCCGAACTTAGGCGCACTCTCTAAGGCATCTCTAAACGGGCCATAAAAAGCACTGGCATATTTAGCAGTATATGCCATAATAGATGTATTGGTAAACCCTGCGTCATCTAACTCCTCGCGTATATAACCCACACGCCCGTCCATCATATCACTGGGCCCTACAATATCACTTCCCGCTTCGGCTTGTGCAACTGCCATACGGGCTAAAATTTCAAGGGTTTCATCGTTTAAAATTTCTCCGTCTTTTACAAAACCATCGTGTCCGTCGCTGCTGTATGGGTCCATGGCTACATCGGTCATTAGTATCGCTTCCGGAAATTGTTTTTTAATTTCTTTAATAGCACGCAGGTAAATCCCTTTTTTATTCCAGCTTTCGCTGGCAGTTTTATTTTTTAATTTTTCATCGATATTAGGAAAGGGTGCAAAAGTTGTAATACCAAGTTTAAGGCAACTTTCTATTTCTTTTAATAATAAGTCTAAAGTCCACCTGTAAATGCCCGGCATCGATTTTATTTCTGTTTTACCATTCTTTCCATCATTTAAAAAAACAGGGTATATCAAATCGCTTACCTGTACATTGTTTTCTTGCACTAGGTTGCGTATGGCTTGATTTTTACGGTTTCTGCGCGGACGATGTGTTATCATTTTATTTACTGTTATTTCTATTATCAATTAACTAATTACTCGCTCTTTAACTGCCTGTGCAGGGTTACCCTGGTAAATGGTATAATCGTTCATGTTTTTAGTGGCTATCGAGCCAGCCGTAAGCACAGCATGACTGCCCACCGTAATGCCCGGACAGACTATACTTTTAGCCCCAATCCAGCTTCCTTTTTTTAAGGTTATGTTACCAATTATTAAATCGAAACTTGTTTTTTTATAATCGTGGTTACCGCATAAAAGCATGGCCCCTTGTGATATACAAACATTATCTTCAATACATACATCGGCTAAATTGTCAACCCACACATGTTCACCAATCCACACATTACTGCCTATATTTAAACGCCAGGGGTATTTAATATTTACATGGGGTTTTACAACCACATTTTTGCCCACCCTTGCCCTAAACATTTTAAGCAAAAGCACTTTTACGCTGTTTATGGGAAATGCCGATTTAAAAAAAACAATGCTAATAAAATACCAGGTTATTCTGCCCATAACAGATGCCCCGGTTTTGTACCAGCTATTATTAAATGAAGCAAGATTGGTTTCCTTTTGCATTACTGCAAAGTTAATGAAATGAATGTAAGATTACAGGCATAAAAAAAGAGCTTGATTAAAACCAAGCTCTTTTTAAAATTAGCCGAGGAGAAAGGGATTAATTATTTTCCGCCGCCTTGACGCATTTTTTGTAAATCTTCCATTTTCATTTCAGTATATCCATCAGTAGATAATTTGAATTGCGAATCAGGAATTGCGGCTAAAGAAACTTTAGTTGCAGTCATTTTCATTTTCATTGGGCCTTGGTTCATTTCAAATTCAAGTGGTGCACCTTTTAAACCTTTAAACGAAGCCATTCTTCCGCCACTGTTATTTGGTAATTTATCAGTATACCAAACATTTACTTTTTGTGTTTCTCCTTTTTGGTCTTTTACCTCTACAATAGCTTTTTTACACTCGTAACCGGCAATTGTTTTCTTTTCTTCGGTGTAAGTAATTTTTGGGTCAGGGTTTTTCTTACTTTCTTTATCTACATCTGCTTTACTTAACTTGGTAAAAGTTTTCATACCCATGCCATCAGTAAGTGTTAAACTTCCGTTATCATCAGATACAGTTGTAGAAGTCATCATAGACATCGAAAAATCAACACGTGATTTAGTATCTTTAAAAGCAATGGTTAACTCCATACCTTTCATCATGGCGGCTTGTTCTGCCGGTGCTCCATCTACGGCAACGCTGTAAGTTACGGTACCTTCTTTAATTTGAGCTTGAGCAGTAAATAAACCTGCGATAGCTACTACGGTTAACAGAATTTTTTTCATTTGATTTTTTTGATTTATGTTTATTTAAGGTCGAAATTACAATTAATGTGCCAAATTATGTGTGGATATTATTAACGGAACAAAAAAAATGATAAACGGTTTTTATTGAATTGATTTAAAAAACTCATCCATTTCCTGTTTTGAAATTACTTTATAATAGGCCGGTAATTCAAAATCTTCGCTCGCTATTTTTTCTTTTTCAATTCCTTTGGCCGTAAACTCCATTTCTAAGCCAAACTTTTTAAGTCTGTATTGCATCAGCATACCATTTAATTTACTGTAAGGGGTATTTGCATTAGGGCTGTTTATATTAAGTTCATCGGTATAATAAACGTCAAATTTATTGCTCGGGTCATCCACCATAGTGGCAATAACTTTTTTGCAGGTATAGCCTGCTATTTCTTTTTTTTCGTTTGTTTCTTCAAATGTTAACTCATATTTTTTATTTTCCTCATTAATAGCTTTTTCATCATCAATGCAGGCCTGTTTTACATCAAACATTTTTACCAGCTGAATCAGGTTCTTTTTTTGAGGGTTATAAATAAAAGTAGTAGTAAATACACCCATTACACTTAGTTCTGCGGCAAGTTTATCATCTTTAAATTTAACAGTCATTTTACCGGGCGCTAAACCTGCCATAGGGTTATTTTCATCAACCGGTTTGGCATCATACTCAATAACGCCTTCATTAATATATTTAGGATTAGCGTATTTGCATGACGATGCAAAAAGAGCCAGCAGAATAATACAAAAACAGAATTTTATTTTCACCTGTTAAACTACAAAGCCTGCAAGTTAGGATTTTTTTTGAAATATAAGCTTTAGTTAATTCTAATACCCTAATATTTTAAGCATACTTTTATAACTCTGCTCTTTGGCAAATAAACGGGTAGTTATTTCTCCGTTTTCATCCCTGTCAACCAATATATGTTTAGGTGCAGGAATTAAACAATGTTGTGTACCACCATAACCTGCCAAAGACTCCTGGTAAGCCCCTGTATGGAAAAAGCCAATATATAAAGGTTGTTCATCGTTTTCGTTTACCTTAGGTAAAAACACTTGGTTGGTATGCGCCTCGCTATTATAATAATCCATACTATCGCAGGTTAAGCCCCCAAGGTTTACATTCTGAAAAGGTTTATCCCACTGGTTAATGGCCAACAATATAAAACGTTGGTTAATACCCCAAGTATCGGGTAAAGTGGTAATGAAAGAACTGTCAATCATGTACCAGGTTTCTCTGTCGTTTTGTTGTTTTTGGTCTATAATAGAGTATAGGGTGGCCCCGCTTTCGCCCACAGTAAATGAGCCAAATTCGGTAAAAATATTAGGTTCATCAATTTCGTTTTGTACGCAAAAGCTTTTTATTTGCTCAACAATTTCTTCAATCATGTACTCATAATCATACTCAAAGCCAAGTGAGTTGCGTATAGGCATACCCCCACCAATGTTAAGCGAGTCGAGTGTGGGACAAATCTTTTTAAGCTCTAAGTAAATGCTCATACACTTAATCAATTCAGTCCAGTAATAAATAGTATCTTTTATGCCTGTATTAATAAAAAAGTGAAGCAGTTTTAGTTCAAACTTGGGGTTATCTTTAATTTTTTCTTTATAGTAATTTACAATATCCGTATGCCTGATGCCTAAGCGCGACGAGTAAAATAAAAAAGAAGGCTCTTCTTCGGTAGAAATACGAATTCCAAGCTTGGTTTTTGGCACTTTTACATGCTTTTGGTAATAATCAATCTCATTTTTATGGTCTAAAACAGGTATTACATTAAAGCCATCATTAATTAGTTCTACTATATTTTGCTGGTATAGCTCGCGTTTATAACCGTTACAAATAATATAAGTATCTTTGCTCAGGTGTTTCTTTTTAAATTGTTCTTTGATAATAGGTATGTCAAACGCCGATGAAGTTTCTATATGCACGTCGTTTTTTAAAACTTCGTCGGTTACAAACGAAAAATGAGAGCTTTTGGTGCAATAACAATAAAAGTACTTGCCTTTGTAGTCGGTTTTGGCCATAGCAACATGAAACAGTTTTTTAGCTTTTTGTATTTGCTGGCCAATTTTTGGTAAATAAGTTAGTTTTAATGGAGTACCGTACTGTTTAATAATATCCATTAAAGGTATATTATTGAAACTAAGCTCATTATCAGTTACTTCAAAGCCTTCTTGAGGGAAGTTAAAGGTCTGGTGTATAAGGTCAGAATAATTTTTTTCTTTAACTTCTTTATACGTTTTTGCTTTAGGTTCTTTCATTTTTACAATCTAAGTGAGTTACATTGCCTATAAAATACAAATGTAAGTTAATTACATTAAAAATAAGATTAATTAAATGTGAATTTTTATATGATTAAACCTATTAAAATTATCGAAGTAAAGTCAGAAATTGGTGCAGGAACTCGTGGTTCCAGTCTTGGGGTTGATGCTATTAAAATAGCCGCTTTAGATTTTGGAAGTAATTTCTTTAAAAAGTTTAAATCGGTTGAGATTAAGAATGAAAACCACTTATTGCTTGAACCCGTTGTGCATGATTATGCTAAACGTATAAAAGGTGTTTTTGCCTTAAATGAGCGCCTTGCTACTGAAATTCAGAAGACGTTAACTAAAGAAAATGCCATACCTATTGTATTAGCCGGCGACCATAGCTCGGCTATTGGCACCATTTCGGGGATAAAAATGGCATATCCCGATAAAAAAGTGGGCGTAATTTGGATTGACGCGCATGCCGATATCCATTCGCCTTACACAACCCCATCGGGTAATATGCACGGTATGCCCATTGCTTGTTTGTTGG
>DATFTU010000622.1:0-18099 GCA_035261565.1 Bacteroidia bacterium | reverse complement strand
TCTCGAAAAAATTGTAATCAAAGAAATCTTTGCTCCTTTATATAACATAAACGGCACCATGTATGTTTTCGATTTTATAAATTCAGGCATACTGAATTTTTCGCCGGGTGGTCAGTTACAAAACAAAGTTGAAATGAAATTCAATTTAAGCCTTGATTTTAAAAGAGAAATGTGTGTTGATGAAAAAACAGGAAAAGCCTTTGCCATATTTGAGCCCAATGGCTTTACCGAAGTAAAAGAAATAAATGTAAACACGGGCAACATTAATCAAACCTACAAAATACCTTATCCGTTTATTAAAAAAATTAAGGCGCACGATAATTATATCTATTTTTTATATAAAGGCAACCAATATTCAGATACCAGGTTTTTATCAAGGTTAAGATTAAACTAAATCTCATATTAATTCTCCTCTTTTCATTTCGAAGGAGGTACGACTGAGAAATCTTTATTTGTATCAGAGACACTCGTAAGTTCGTTTCAATTAATTCCCAACGGTTGCCTTACTTATCATCCAACTTAGTTAACTCTTTCAAAATACCGGTTGATGATGCCCAAAGGTTATTTTTAGTATTAAAATTCACCAGCATTATTACGCCATTTTTTCTTTCATTATCAAACGCATAACAACTCATATAACCCGGCGTAGAGCCGTTATGGCCAAAAAAAGCGCAAAAACTGGGCAGCAAATATGCCACCACCGAGCTAAGCAAGAGCACCTGCGACTAAAAAATGTATGGAATAATACAAATTTGCAATAAACTATTACAGCGTAGGTTTACTACAATAAAACGTTTGGTTTTTTATGTAAAAAAAAGAAAGCACACCGTTTCTGATACGCTTTCCTTTTTTTAATGTATAATATAACGATTACACTTTTTGCATTAACACAACCTTATAAGTATCTGAGCGATCTTTCATGTTTTCATAAAGTCTGGTTCCGGGGCTGCGAAAAAAATTCTTTAACCCTTCTTGAGCCTGTTGCCTTCTTTGTGGGCCAAGCACCGGAATTTTAAACCCAACAAACCGGTTCAAACAATCTTCAACATATTTGTTTGCACGTGGCGCGTCTTCATCTCTTGCCTGAATAGCCAAATCAGTAACATCTTCAACCTCCAGCAAATTCATCCCAATCGATTTAAGATAATCAAAACATGCCTGCCATGTACCGGTTGGTATTGCATTGGCCCAAACCAAATAACCGCCCGGTTTTAAAATACGGTAAGCCGTTTGAAAAAACTTTTCATCCTCGGGTGTAACCACGCCAACCATTTCGGTAACGTGGGTTTCATTAACAACAACAATATCGGCCGACGCATCTTTTACACTTAAATTGGTAGCATTGGCATGGGTTGCCACTAAGCGTCCGTTTAGTTCAGGCACATATTTTCGTCTGCAAGTTTCAATGGCAGTTTTTTGCATGTCTACTGCCTCGTAGGTACAATTTGGTAAAACATTTTTGCAAATATGATGTGCCCCTGCACCTGTGCCACAGCCCATTTCAACCAAATGAACTTTTCCATCTTTTTTAGCAATAAAATCCTTAATTATTTGCCAATGAAAATGCCCGGTATACGCATTTTTTCCGAAGCGTTGCGGGTCGTCTGATTTTATGCCCGAAGCTGGCCATGCAGTTGGCCACGAATAACCCCATGTGTTAAATGTAAATTCGTATTTTACTCCAAATTCGTTTTCAACATCGCCCATCGAGCTATAAAGCGAGTAAAGAAGAGAATATAAGGATGCTTTATCGTAATCTTCTTCGGCTAAATCGCCATCTTTAGCCGATATTTTAGGTTTGCCTTCTACGGCGCCTGCAAGCACCCAGGCACCAATAATCCATTGTAGTTTTGTTTGCGAATACTGTGATTGGTTACTTAATGATTTTAGTATATCCATTATAGATAGTTTTAAATACTACCTACACATTTATTATACGGCTTTTCGGTTTCCTCCGTTATTCAATAAGATTTAAGCACGCAAGCTAACTTTAATAAATTTAAAAGCAACATAAAGTTTACAGGCCTATGTTATAATACATATTTGGAATGGACTATTACAGGTGCTGTCATTTCGAAGAAGGAACGACTGAGGTTTTTATTTAGAAGGAGTGTTTTTCTTAAACTGAAAAAGCCTGAAATACAATTCTTGCTTTTGCCCGCCGGAGTTTATAACACGTAACTCCAGACCAATCGTTCCTTTAAAAAATGGTTCATTAGCATACTTAAGCCCATCACGATAAGCAGGTTTTTCAAAATATTTATCAGAACCTAAAGTAATTGCAGATACTATAATGTTTTCCACCTTATTTTTTCCATCGCAATAAATGGAATCTATTTTCGAAATATCAGATGGTGGAATATTATCAATACTACTTTTGTAGTAAACAGTTTTTTCTTGTTTTTTCGTTTTTTCATTAAATGCTGTTCTTTCTTTTAGTTCGTATGAAACTTTTCTCTTAATAGTAGTTGTTTTATTAGACAGTGTATCCGTTTTTAAAACAAAATATATTTCATTTACAAAATTGTTATTTGTGGGTTTTGCTTGTGCTTTAACATGAAAATAAAAACCCATTAAAAATATAATTATCGCTAATTTTTTCATTTTATAACTAAATATACAATTTTCTATTGATGGTTGAAATAATAACCAGCTAAAACAAAAAAGCCGCCCAAGGGCAGCTTTCTCAAATTATAAAAATGCAATCGTTTATAGTCCTAATTCTTCTTGGTCAATGTACATGCGTTGCAGGCCTTCGGCAAAATCATAACCTCTGTCGGCTGTAATAGTTTGGCCGCGTATGCCATCCATTAATCCGCTGGTCATCATGTAAGCAACTTTAGCAACTTCTTCAAGCTCAATATGTGTGCCCGGTATATCGTATTTTTCAATAAACTCAACCCACTCGTTACCCAGAGTAGATAATAAAGAATCTGTAATAACAGGGCGTGTGCGCAACACATTAAATATAACCCCATCATCGTAAAAATGATAGGTTAAGTATTTTACTAATACTTCATTCAATGATTTTGTTGCTGCGGCAAAGTCGTAGTTTTTATGAAACCTGTCGGGCCCGTGCGATGATAATGCCATCACATATTTAGGATACTTGCCAAAAACGGTTTTCATTTGGCGTGTGTATTCAATCATAGGCCAGCAGCTGTACTCAATACTTTTTAATAAGTACGCCTCGTTATAATCTTCCATATTTTTTACCAGCGTGGTAAACGATACGTTCGATATAAATACATCCAACTTGCCAAAACGTTCTTTAATTTCGGTTAGCAGCTCGGTAGTATCTTCGCTATTAATAACGTCGGCTTGTTTTAAAAACGGTGCAGGCAAGCCACGGTCGGTATATTCTTTTATTACATCTTCCTCTTCAATGCTGCCCCAACCGTAGGTAATAACCACCTGGTCGCCATGTTTGGCAAACTGCAAGCCCATTTCTTTTCCAATTCCTTTTGTACCGCCGGTTATTAAAACAACCCTTTTTGTGTTATCTGACATAGTTTTCTTGTATAGTCTTTAAAATTTCTTCTTCGTTAAATGTAAGCTCGTGCATCATGGTTTCAATGCTGTACGTTTCTTCAAACATTTTGCGGCGTGCCATGCTTTGGTAACGCTTTAAAACCGATAAGGCTTTTCTTGGCTTTTCCGCCATCGCTTCTGCCAAATGGTTTGCTTTGTCTAAAACCTCAGCCTTTGGCAAAATGTAATTAAAATTGGTTTTGCCAATTAAATCTCGGCCCTGGTAAAACTTACCGGTATATTGCATCTCCTGTGCAATGGCGGGCGACATATAATGTTCCATCAACTTAGTAATGCCCATGCCGGGGGTAAAGCCCATATTCATAAACGAGCAGCCGTAACGGCTTTCTTCGGCCAAAACAGCCATATCGGCACAAAGGCCTAAAGCTAATCCTCCGCCAATGGCATGCCCTTCCATAGCCGATATTACGGGTATGGGTATATCCAGTATCATTTTTGATAGTATAATGTCAACGGGTTTAATCTCTCTTTTGCAAAGTTTTACCAGCGTATCTAAATCGGCACCCGAGCAAAATACCTCAGGCAACCCGGTAATAAGCAATACTTTAAGGTCTTCATTAGCCTTAACTTCATTAATACAGTCTATAAGGTCGTCTATAAAATGGGGGGTTAAGCCGTTTTTACGTGGGGCATCCAGCATTTGCATATTGGCAATACCGTCTCCGTTAACCGAAAGCTGTACCAGTTTGTTTTTATGCGACATTATTTAACAATAATATAAGGGGGCAAAAATAGCAAATTAGTATAAGATATCCTTAAAATTCGCTCATTTTATTGAAAATCAATCTTATAATGTTAAAATTTAGCCCAATTTTATTTTTATCGCTAAGCATCATGAATTTTATTAAATTTGCCCCCTTATTAAACTTAAACAATAATTAACAATTAATCCAAAATGGAAAGAGAAGAAATTTTAGCCGTAATTGAGAAACATTTAAAAAAGTCTGTGCCAGGTGTTACTGAAAAAGTTGATGCAAACAAGTCTTTTGTAGATTACGGTGCTAATAGCCTTGATATCGTTGAAATTGTATCTGGTTCTATGCGCGAACTTAAAATCAAAATTCCTCGCACCGAGTTATCAGACATCAAAAACATTTCCGGCCTTATCGACAAATTTGTAGCTTTCGCTAAGTAATTTATGAGTACTCCTTTTTTAGATTTTTCGGGTAAGGTTATTCTTATCACGGGTGGCACACGCGGTATTGGGTTAGAGTGTGGCTTGTCTTTTGGTAAAAGAGGCGGGTTTTGCATATTAACCTACAACTGGGGCGACCACGATGAGAAAGCCATTTACGCTGCTTTTGAAAAACATAAAGCGCCTAAACCTATTTTGTTACAGGCCGATGTAGCTAACAACGATGATACCATTGCTTTGTTAGAGCAGCTTAAAAAACAAGGAATTTCTAAAATAGATACTTTTATCAGTAACGTATCGGCGGCACAGGTTGTAAATAGTTTCGAAGATTACTCCCTAAAAGGATTAAAGAAAAGTATTTCCTATTCAGCCTTTCCAATGGTATCTTATACCAAAGCCATTCATGCGGTATTTGGTAAATATCCTAAGTATATAATAGGCGTATCATCAACCGGCCCAACCGATTACTCTATTGGCTACGATTACGTGGCGGCATCAAAAACCGTTATGGAAGTTTTTGTAAAATACATTAACTACCGCCTGCGCAACGAGGATATTTGTATAAACGCCGTACGCTCGCGTGCCATAAAAACACAATCGTTAGAAAATACCTTTGGTAAAGATTTAGCCGATTTTGCTAAAAAATTTGTACCAGATAATTATTGGATACAACCCGAAGAACTGTCTGAAGCCATTGTAGCACTATGCTCGGGCTATTGCGATACTATTACAGGACAAATCATCACGGTTGATAAAGGAACTTCTTTCTTTGATAACCTGATGGAAATTTATACCCGTTCACAAAAAAGCAAACTTAAAACAGCTTAAAAATGACAACTAATACAAGTACGTTAGATGAAAGCTTAGTTAAGCATGTAAGAGAAAACTATTCTGACTACACATACGATATGTTTATGATGAACATGTCGGCCGAGTTAGAAGAAATGCAACTCTTCTCTGAATATGTAGATGTTTTAAACGAAAAAAAAATGTACACGTTCGAGGCTGCCCGCAACGGCACCCAAGGCCCCGAAACAGACTTAGACCGTGCCAACGGCGATAAAGTACATGTAGTTAACTTATCAAGTTACAACTATTTAGGTTTTAGTTATCACCCTGATGTTATTAAAGCAGCACAAGATGCTGTGGCTAAATACGGTTTGGGCGCATCAAGCTCGCCGGTTATTAGCGGCACCTATACTATACACAAACAATTAGAGCAAACGTTGGTAAACTTTTTTGGTTTACCCGATCGTGGTGCTTGTTTATTTACCGCAGGTTACAGCGTTAACTTAGGTGCTATATCGGCGTTTATTAAACCTGGTCATCAGGTTATTATGGATGCTGCTTCGCACATGTCGATTGTAGAAGGTGCTAAACTTTCGGGCGGAGAAATGACTTTCTTCCGTCATAACGATATGGCGCATTTAGAAGAATTACTAAAAGAAAAATGCGACGATTTTACCCGCGTACTTATTTGTGTTGAAGGAATTTATAGTGGCGATGGCGACTACGGAAATTTAAAAGAAGTAGTTCGTTTAGCTAAAAAATATGGTGCATTTACATTGGTTGATGAGGCTCACTCGGCACTTGTAGCAGGCGACCACGGTCGTGGTGTTTGCGAGCAGCAAGGTGTGTTAGCCGATGTTGATTTATATGTAATGACTTTTAGTAAAGCATTTGGTGGTGTTGGTGGTGCTGTATATGCTAAAAAAGAAATTACCCAGTACATGAACTGGTATGCTAAATGCCGCATGTTCTCTTGCGCGTTAGACCCTGCCGTTACAGGTGGTATGACTAAAGTTATTGAGTTAGCAGGTGGCCCGCTTGGTGCCGAAAGAAGACAACGTATTAAAGACAACGCAAAATATTTCAGAAGTTTATTGCAAGATAAAGTTGTGTTAAGCGAAGGCGATGCCTGGGTGGTTATTGCGCACTTTGGTGCAGAGAGTAAAACACTGGGCTTAAACGATTACCTGCAGCGTACCGGTTTAGATACCAGCATTATCCAGTTTCCTGCTGTGCCACGTAATGAAGCCCGTATCCGTATGTTTATTACGTCTGAACATACACGCGAGCAATTAAAAAGAGCTGCCGATATTATTATATCTGCTGCCCAAAAATTTGATTTCTTAAAAAAATAATCAGATAAATTTTTTACGTATGAGTAAAGTTGCATTAATTACCGGCGGTTCATCAGGCTTAGGTTATGCCTTGGGCGAACTATTAGGCAAACAAGGCTACACCATTATTGTGGCTGCCCGTAACCAGGAAAAAATTAATGGAGCTGTTAGCAAGCTTACTGCTTTAAACATTAAAGCTAAGGGTGTTGTTTGCGACATTACCAGCGAAAATGATTTACAACGCACATACGATACCGTAAAAACCGAATTTGGTAAAATTGATTACCTGGTTTTAAACGCGGGTGTGGTTACCACCAAATTATTAGTTGATTACCAAAACACAGCCGAACTAAAGAAAGATTTAGAAATTGATTTAGTGGGTACTATTCTATCTGCTCATCGTTTTGTTCCTTTATTACAATCAGGTGCTAAGGTGTTAATGATTTCTTCGGGCTTTGGTTTAATGGGTGCTGCAGGTTACTCTATGTACTGCGCTGCAAAAGCGGGCATTATTAATTTTGGCGAAAGCTTGCGCCGCGAATTATTAAGCAAAAACATTAACGTGTACACAGCCTGCCCGGGTGATATGGATACCCCTCAGTTCCACGAAGAGGTTAAAAATGCACCGGCCTGGATGAAAAAAGAAACCCCTCGTAAGTTGATGAAAACCGAAGAGGTTGCCGTTAAAATTTTAGCACAAGCAAACGGACATAAAAAATATTTAATCATCCCATCTGGCGATGTAAATTTACTGGCCGTATTAAGCAAAATACTTCCGCGCAAATTCCGCGACTCTTTATTAGATAAAATGTTCCCTCGCCCTTAAGGCAATTTTTACTGCTTGTCATTTCGACCAAAGGGGAAAACCTATGACGCTTAATTCTAAGCTGAATTAGCTTTGCTTTAGAAGCAAAATATTCGTAAAAAGAGCCTAGTATCCAATTAATAAAATTCCCTTCAAGGGTAAGTGAAGGCGATTTGATATATATAAAGTCTCTAAAAATGTATAAATAATTTCAAAATCTTTATGTCCGCGATAAACATTTCTAACAACTAAAACTAAATATTCTACTTCAAACATCATTGATGCCTGAAAAATATCTTTTAAAAATTGATTGTTTTCAGTTGCTCTTCCTGCTTCAATTTCAATTACAATTTTACCCTCTTTACTTACAGCATCTGCATTAAAAGATTTGTCAATTTTATTGTCATAACCAAATAAAACAGGGACACTTATTTTTTTCTCTGCTGATTTACCAGTTTCGCATATGAACCCAATTTTCTCAAGGTGAGGTCTAACAACTGACAATACATCATTGCTAGATAAATTGAACTCAGGTGATTTTATTTTTTTTCCTTCTTTTTCAAAGGAAGAAATAATATCCCTCATTTGTTTTGTTATACCTTGCGATCTTGGAAAAAATTGAAACCGAATCATTTTACTTGGTTATTTATAATTTCATTTAATTTATCTTCAGATAGTTCTATTTCATCATCTTCAACAAAATAAAATATTTTCTCATCCAGGTTTAGTGCTTCATCAGAAATATAGGATCCATCACTATTTAAAAGATTATTATTGAGTGACTGTGTCGAAATTAAAACTGTACCAAAAACCGAAGAAGTAATTTCTCGAGTTTTATAATTAGTATTTAGAAAATATATCATTTAACTCGATTATTTAGTTTAACAGACATATAGAATAATTAATCAAATCTAATTTAATTTACTGAATTTAAACATTTAGATAATAAAATTATCATTTTAACGACGGAGAATTTTAGCTACGAAAAAAGATTTCTCACGCTGGTCGAAATGACAACACAATAGATTATTTAGAAGAAATTTTAATTTGAAAATCTAAGGAATAACCCTTTCAGCAACCTCTTCGTTTTTCACAAGGTCTTTGCCGCTAATATCAATATATTTTACATGAGGCACCCAAAACGAGCCGCCTTCTATTTGCACAAAAATTCTATCTAACGAAACCATTTTGCTGTTTATATCGCAAAACACATGGTACTTATTATCAACCGGAGATTTAAGTAAATACAACTTCTTCTTTTTATACGATACAAAATTAAAGCAATACGATTTTTTTTCGGCGTCAATTAATTTTATATCAAGCCCGTAAGCGTATTTGCGTTGTATGTAATTTAAAGGCTCGGTGCTTTTGTTAGTGGCGTAATTAACCCAATAAATTTTTATAGGCTCTTTTTCATCCAGGTTTTGTTTCTCGTCAAAATTCAATTCGTAAATAAGCGTGTTTATATTAAACGTACGTTGTACATAAAACAGCATATTGCCAATTTTATCCGGCTTAGGGAATTCTTTCTTCTCACCACCGCCGCGTGTAGTTGTAAAACTACCAAATAGCATAAGTGTAAGTGCTAAAACTAAAAACCTCAACTTTTTTAACATTTGTGTTTAGGAGCGCTAATTTACTAACAAATTTGGTACGGCGTACAGCTTATTTTTTGGGTTTATAATGGGCATCAATATACTTTATAGCCTGCTTTTGGGTAAGTATGGCAAAGCTTTTATAACGCTCGTGCACATCCACAATTTCATCCACAGCCTTATCGGTAAGCTCACGGTCATCCCAGGTGTTTAAATGGGCTATAACGGTTTCTAAACAGTCTTTTTTGTAGGCAATTTGCCCCAGCACATGTATTAAGGTATTTTTTACCCGCGCGGTTTTATCGTACTGCAATTCTTTTAGCAGCGGCAAAATATCCTGCGGGTGTGTGCGCCCCCTCAACTCAATACCATGGCAAATTTCTCGGCGTACTTCCTTATCCGTATGGTGCAAATATTTTTTTGCCCAAACAAGCGTTGGCTTTGGGTTTTTTTCGCTCATTTTTTTAACCGAGCCAATCACGGCATTCCTAACCGAATGGTGTGTGTCAAACAACCCCGTATCAAAAAACCACTCAACGGTTTTAAAATCTTTTATGCCAATTTCACCTGCCGCGTTAATACAAGTTTGCCTTATTTTGGCATCTTCTTCTTTCAGCAGTTCGGTTAGCAGGGTAATAATTTTAGTTTGTAAAGCTGTACGCTGCTTATAAATTTTGCCAATAGCCAGGTATGCCGTTTTGCGTATGTAAGTATCCTCGTCTTCAAAATATTTTACAAGCACGCTTGCTTTATTCTTTTCAATCCCCGAAAGAATTTGCTGGTTTATTTGTTCAACCAGTTTTACCCGTTCTTCTTTTGTAAGGTCGTAAAAACTCATGTTGTTTTATGCGGCTAAATAATCGTTCAGTAATTTTTGCTTATCAACCTTAAAGCTATGGGTATACGGAAATTCTTTCAGCACCACTATCTCTGATGGTACCATATACGCAGGCAATTCTTTCTCTAACTCCTTTTTCAGTTTCAATGTATTTATATTCACATTTGTTTTTACAAAAGCAAGCAAACGTTTAACTTTCCCGTCAATTACAATAGGCAAACATACGGCTTGCTGTATAAAATCAATTCTTTCGAGTGCGTGTTTTATTTCGTTTAGTTCAATGCGATAGCCGTTCAGTTTTATTTGCTCATCTTTTCTGCCGGCGTAGTATATGTAGTTATTTTTTACAAACGTGGTATCACCCGTTCTATATGCTTTTTTATTTTCTTTCAAAAAAAACTTTTGGCGGGTGAGTGCCTCATTATGCAAGTAACCCGCCCCCACACCATTACCTGCAATAATAATTTCTTCATCATCCAAACTCACAAATTCATTAGCTAACTTACTAATGGGTAAGGTATTTTCCATTAAAAGCTCGTCGGTAATCTCAGCAAAAGAGGCATAAATTGTAGTTTCAGTCGGACCATACGCATTAATAACCACAGCTTTTGGGAACCTGCTTTTCAACTCTTTTACCAACGCAACCGATAAACTCTCACCCGATAAAACAAAGTGTGTTATGCCTGGTAAATTTTCTGCGTTGAAATTTTTATCGGCTAAATACCTCGTAATAAATGATGGAGTCGAATTCCAGTATGTGCCTTTATACGTGTTTATTCTTTCATAAAACAAGTTGGCATTGCTTGTAATTTCATTTGTATTAAAAATGGCCGTGCCCCCTATTTGCAAGGTGCCAAAAAAATCGGCCAAAGCAATATCAAATAAAAAATTAGCCTGGTTTATAAAAACGGTTCTATTATTTACCGGAAACTTAGTTGTAAACCATTTCGTAAATGCACCAATGTTTTCATCTGTTATAACAACACCCTTAGGCTCTCCACTACTGCCACTGGTAAATAAAATATAAGCTGCGTTTATTGTGGTAGAAAAATTGGGGGTTTTCTTTTGCTCCACACTACAATCGTTTTTTACAAGTACAGGCACAGGCAAATCCGGTATATTATTTCCTGCCACAATCATTACCGCACTTTTAGTTTGTTCCGTAATTTTCTCCAGTCGCTTTTGCGGTAACAAATTACTTACAGGTACAAAAGGTAAACCCATTTGGTAACAGACCAGTATGGCTGCTAAAAAAAAAGCCTCCTTATCTCCAAACACCAAAACCGGACTTCCCTTAGGTGCGTTTGTTTTTTCTAACGCTTCACAAATTTCCGCCGAAAGATTTTTTAGTTCGCTCCAGGTTACCTTTTTATCGGCAGCCACAAAAGCAATTTTGTTTGCTTCAACAGTTTCTTCTTTAAATGTTTTTGTGGCAACGTCAAAAAACATGGCGGTTTATTTTTTGGTATACATCCATGCCCAATAAATTAAAACCGCCTGCAAGGGTAAACGCAAAATGGCAATCCATAATTTTGGGTTTTGCCTCTGCCACCAGTTTACGGCCATCTGTATATTTGCCGGAAATATGGCAACCAGCAACCCAATAACCAGCCAAGCTGCCACAGGGCGGGTGCTTTCGGGCAACAGCAATAAAGCAAAAGCAATTTCTAAAACACCGCTTATATAAATTAAGGGCATGTGCCAGGGTAAATAAGTCGGCATTATTTTTTGATACATGCGCGGGTTTACAAAATGATAAATACCCGCTGCCACATACAGCGCCACCATTATATATAACAAAACTAATTTCATTTTTTCAGCAGCAAGTTTTTTATGGCGCTAACGCTTTTAAAATTTTCTTTATTCACTTCCATAAACGAAATGTTTATGGCAAATTCTTTCTCCAACTCAACAGCCAGTTCGGCCACCGTAACCGAGCTTAAAATGCCACTGTCAATTAGTTCTTCGTTAGTCAATAAGTTTTTCTTATGCGTAAGCTCAAAAATTTTTTCTGCAATAATGCGCTCTATTTCCTCCGCCGAAAACTGCATGAGTTAGTTTGCCTGCAAAGCCTCCCAATACTCAGCCGCCCTACGGGTGTGTGGTATAACAATGGTACCGCCTACAATATTGGCTACAGCAAAAATTTCATACATCTCATTGGTTGTAGTGCCTGCTTCATGGCATTTTTCCAAATGGTATTTTATACAATCGTCGCAACGCAAAACCATACTGGCAACCAAACCCAGCATCTCTTTTGTTTTTACATTCAATGCGCCTTCCGCATAGGTATTGGCATCTAAATTATACAAACGCTTAATTACTAAGTTGTCTTTACTTAGTATCAGGTCGTTCATTTTAGCACGGTACTCGTTAAACTCTTTTACTTGGTTGCTCATTTTAATATTGCTCTTTATCGTTCGGAAAATCTTTTGTCTTAATATCATGTATGTAGCGCTCGGTAGCGCTCTTCATATCTTCATACAGGTTTAAGTACCTGCGTAAAAAACGCGGATGAAATTCGTATGTCATCCCCATCATATCATGTGTAACCAGTACTTGCCCGTCAACTCCATTGCCCGCGCCAATGCCAATTACAGGTATGGTTAATTCTTCTGCCACTTTTTTAGCTAATACTGCCGGTATTTTTTCAAGCACCAGCGCAAAACAACCCGATTTTTGTAACACGTGTGCGTTTTCAAGTAACTCTTTCGCCTCAGCTTCTTCTTTGGCACGCACATTATAGGTCCCGAATTTATAGATAGATTGCGGCGTTAGCCCCAAATGCCCCATTACGGGTATGCCCGCCGTTAAAATACGCTCTATCGATTCTTTAATTTCTCTGCCTCCTTCTAATTTTACAGCATGCGCACCGCTTTCTTTCATAATGCGTATAGCCGAGTTTAAGGCCTCTTTCGAGTTCCCTTGATAGGTTCCAAAAGGCAAATCAACCACAATAAGCGCCCTGTCAACCGCCCGCACTACTGATGCCGCGTGGTACACCATGTGGTCTAACGTAATTGGCAAAGTGGTTTCGTGCCCGTGCATTACATTACTGGCGCTATCGCCCACCAAAAGCACATCAATGCCACCTTGGTCTAATATTTTTGCCATGGTGTAATCGTATGCTGTAAGCATGGCAATTTTTTCGCCCGCACGTTTCATCTCTTGTAATGAGTGCGTGGTTACTTTTTTAAATTCTTTTTTTGCTACCGACATGACCGTTAATTTGTTAAAACCTACCGTTAGAAAAACAAAAGTAGCCATTAATTTTTTTAACCGATAAAAAACTTAAATTTGGTGCTTTATGATAAAAAAGGCCTTTTATATACTAATTGTTTTTGCCCTGTTTGGCGGCTGCAGCAATAGTTTAAACCTATTGGCGCCCTATAAAGAAATTGTAAGTGTATACGGCCTTTTAAACCAAGACGACCCTATTCAATACATCCGTATAGAGCGGGTTTTTTTAGGTGCCCAAAATGCTTTTATTACCGCACAAAATCAGGATTCGGTTTATTTCCAATCGGGCGAGTTAACGGTTACCATGCAACGCTGGAAAAACGGCGTACAGGTTTCTGTCGATAACCCTGCCACTTCGGTTATGGAAATTACCTTAACCGATACTCTGCTGCAAGCTGCCACAGGTGTATTTAACCAAAACGAGCGGGTGTATAAAACTCCTCATAAATTGTACGATGATAGCCAGTACAAATTAATTATTCATAACAATAAAACAGGTAAAGAGTTTACGGCACAAACCGGCTTAATTCAGGATTTTATTGGCCAGTTACTGCCCAATTCACCCGGCGAGCCTAATTTATTAGCTCCTAATACCTCGCCAAATTATACCATAAACATTGTTCCCAGTTATGGGGTAATTAAATATTGTTATTACAACTCTCCGCCAAACGCGGGGGTTTGTGGCTTGGTTTTACGCTTTTTTTATACCGACTATAGCGGCAGTTTTAGCACAAAACAATCGGTAGATATTAGCCTTGGCATTAACTACCCGCAACAAACTGCCGGCGGAGAAAAACAGGAGTTTGATTTTACAGCCAACACCGTACTGATTAATTTGAGCAATTTAGTCCCCGTAAATACCTCGGTAACCCGCACGGTAGATAGTGCCGAATTTATCCTTAATGCCGCCGGGCCCGATTTAGCTTTGTATAACCAGGTAAACACATCCACCTCCCTATCCCAAAATAAGGCAAACTATAGCAATATTAATGGGGGGGTTGGAGTTTTCTCGTGCCGCAACGAGCTTAAGCTTTTACGAAACATACGCGACCAATCGTGTGTAGATACTATTGCAGGCAACTCCCACACTTGTAAATTGCGCTTTTTAGATTATGGCGGAGCCCTGCTTCCTTGCCACTAAGCCAAAAGTGACAGCTTGTCATATTTCTTAGTAATTCCTCCTATTGGCATAATCATTGACTAATGCTTACTGAATTTAACAATTATACATTATGTCTAAAATTATAGGAATAGATTTAGGAACAACCAACAGCTGCGTATCTGTTATGGAAGGAAGCGAGCCGGTGGTTATTGCTAATAACGAAGGAAAACGCACAACCCCATCGGTTGTGGCATTTGTAGAAGGCGGAGAGCGTAAAGTAGGCGACCCTGCTAAACGCCAGGCCATTACCAACCCTAAAAAAACAGTTTATTCAATTAAACGTTTTATGGGTCATACTTTTGATGAAGTTAGCGGCGAAGCTAAACGTGTTCCATATACCGTTGTAAAAGGAGAAAATAACACCCCACGTGTAGAAATTGACGACCGCAAATACACCCCGCAAGAAATTTCAGCCATCATTCTTCAAAAAATGAAAAAAACCGCTGAAGATTTCTTAGGCCAGGAAGTTACCGAAGCTGTTATTACTGTACCTGCGTATTTTAACGATGCACAGCGCCAGGCTACCAAAGAAGCCGGAGAAATTGCCGGTTTAAAAGTACGCCGTATTATTAACGAGCCCACTGCCGCTGCTTTAGCATACGGTATGGATAAAAAAGGGAAAGAAATGAAAATTGTAGTGTTCGACTGCGGTGGCGGTACACACGACGTTTCGGTGCTTGAGCTTGGCGATGGCGTATTCGAAGTAAAATCTACCGATGGTGATACACACTTAGGTGGCGATGATTTCGACCAGGTTATTATTGACTGGTTAGCCGATGAGTTTAAAAAAGACGAAGGCATTGATTTACGTCAAGACCCAATGGCTCTTCAACGTTTAAAAGAAGCTGCTGAAAAAGCTAAAATTGAGTTATCAAGCACAACAGCATCTGAAATTAATTTACCATACATTATGCCTGTTAACGGTATTCCAAAACACTTGGTAAAATCGTTAACCCGTGCAAAGTTTGAACAGTTAGCTGATAGCTTAATTCAACGTACTATCGAGCCTTGTAAATCTGCTATGAAAAACGCGGGCTTATCAAACTCCGATATCGATGAAATTATTTTAGTTGGTGGTTCAACCCGTATACCTGCCATACAAGCCGCTGTAGAAAAATACTTTGGTAAAGCGCCAAACAAAGGTGTTAACCCCGATGAGGTGGTGGCTATTGGTGCTGCTATACAAGGCGGTGTGTTAACCGGCGATGTAAAAGATGTGTTGTTATTAGATGTAACTCCGCTTTCATTAGGTATCGAAACCTTTGGCGGTGTATTTACAAAACTAATCGAATCAAACACAACCATACCAAGCAAAAAAACCGAAACATTCTCTACCGCCAGCGATAACCAGCCAAGCGTACAATTACATGTATTGCAAGGCGAGCGCCCGATGGCTAAAGATAACCGTACCATCGGTCAGTTTAACTTAGATGGCATTATGCCTGCACCACGCGGTGTGCCTCAAATCGAAGTAACGTTTGATATTGATGCCAATGGTATCCTAAGCGTATCGGCTAAAGATAAAGCTACCGGCAAAGCGCAAAACATTCGTATCGAAGCTTCTTCTGGTTTAAGCAAAGAAGAAATCGACAAAATGAAACGCGAAGCTGAAGCTAATGCCGATGCCGATAAAAAAGCGAAAGAAGAGATTGAAAAAATCAACGCAGCTGATAGCCAAATTTTCCAAACTGAAAAACAGTTGAAAGATTATGGCGATAAAATACCTGCTGAGAAAAAAGCGCCAATTGAAGATGCCTTAAAACATCTGAAAGAAGCGCATGCAGCAAAAGATTTAGCTAAAATCGAAACGCACTTAGAAGCTTTAAACAAAGCCTGGGAAGCTGCTTCGCAAGAGTTATATGCTGCCATGAATGCACAACAAACTCAAGGTGGCGCAGCACCGGGTGGCGAACAACATCAACAACAACAATCATCTAACGACAATAATGTTGAAGATGTAAACTTTGAAGAAGTAAAAGACGATAAAAAATAAACTGAAAAAAAATAAGTTTAATTAACAAAAGAGCCGCTTTAAACAAGGTGGCTCTTTTTGATTTAACAAGGCTTTCACGCAAAAAAAGCGTAATTTTATAACATGCAAATGTATACCGAAAAAGAACTTTTTTCTTTTTTAAACGAAATACCCGATCCCGAAATTCCTGTCATCAGCATTGTCGATTTAGGCGTTATCCGCAAAATAAACCAGCAAGCCAGTGGGGTAGAAATTGAGCTAACGCCCACCTACAGCGGTTGCCCTGCCATGAAACAAATGGAAGACGATATTGTTGCCACCCTTAAACAAAAGGGTGTAGAAAATGTGCACATAAAAACCGTTTACACCCCCGCCTGGACAACCGATTGGCTAAGCGCCGAAGCCAAAGAAAAACTGCGTAAATACGGCATTGCTCCTCCGCAGGAAAGCACTACCGATAAATCGTTCATTACCGGCAAAACCAAACAAATTAAATGCCCGCGCTGCGGCTCGTTGCACACCGAAATGGTTAGTCAGTTTGGTTCTACAGCCTGCAAGGCATTATACCGTTGTAAAGATTGCCTCGAACCTTTTGATTATTTTAAATGTATTTAAGTATCTTTATCGTACACATATAATGGATGGATACAAATACAAGCACGCCCTACGATAAAAAAAAACAATTCTCTTCCACTAAAAAAGCACACAAGCATTTCTCTCCGCTTTCGTTTGCAGGCGGTATGCTTATTGTAGTTTTTGCCTTTGGTTTAATTTATTTACTAATACCCAAACAGGCTCAAACGGCAACTCCCGAAAAAACCACCATTACAAAAGAAGACACTTCTATCTTTAAAGAGGAACATTTTTATAAAATACACCACCACAAACACATTGATAAAGATGCCGAAGATATTATACTGATGCCCAGAGAGGAGGGTATGCTCGAAAAAGGCAACATGAGCAACAAGCAAAAAAAATTAATTGAGCTGTTGCCCAATGCGCCTTCTATTTATTTATACGATTTAAAAGTTACCGAATATCAAAAACTTTATTACACACCTGATGGAAGCATGCTACGTGTAAATAATATAGCAGCACCCGTTTTAATTAATCAGGCCATGATAAATTTTTCCAATCAGCGTTTCGATATAGCCATAAATGCATTACAACAATTACTCACCCTGAATAAAGATGACCCAAACGCCCTGTTTTATTTGGGAGCAGCTTATTACTACAAAAAAAATTATGTGCAAGCCTTACTTATGCTAAACCATATAGCCGATTTGGCCAACAATGCTTTTAAGCAAGATGCTTATTGGTACAAAGCGCTTTGTTGTATTGATTTGCATAAAACAACCGAAGCAAAAACACTACTGCAACATATTATAGATGCGGATGGTTTTTATACAGCTAACGCAAAAAAACAACTGGCTTTATTGAAGTAGTTAATTTGTAATGTGTACTGTATTTGTACCATCAAAGGTGGCTGTATACTGCTTTAACGCATAAGTTGCCGGGCTATGTGTAACACTGCCGCTGCCATCAGCAATACTAAATGTCGACCCGCAAACATTATCCTTACAGGTAACATCGCCTGTGGCTGCCGTAACCATAGCATTGGCAACCGTTGTGCCATCGTAGGTACAGCTTCTCTCATACGCATAAAACTGGTTGTTT
>DATFTU010000621.1:0-2515 GCA_035261565.1 Bacteroidia bacterium | reverse complement strand
AATTAATATTCTCTGTAATTTGTGTAGCAATTATTTTTTTTAGGCTGTTTTGTAAATCATAATTAGCAATGTAAAATAAACCTTTGTTAGTGCCAACCCATAAGGTGGAGTTTTTATCGGTTTCAAAAAAAGTAATTATGGTATCTGATGATGGTATAAACTCGCAAATGGTTTGCACCTTATCGGCAGATACAATGTTTATTTTTTTAGCAGTAGAAATTACATAATCCTTATACGCGCTTTTTACCCTGGTAATATTAATGCCTTTAAAACGAGTATCTGTTTTTATTTTTTTATGCATTAAATAACACAAGCCTGTATGGGTTGCAATGGCTGTTTCAGCCCCTTTAGTATCAATCGAATTAATGTAGTTGCCACACAAACCGTTTTGTGTAGTATAGTTTGTAAAACTTTTTCCATCAAATACACTTATGCCATTAAGCGTACCAATAATTAAATTTTTTGATGAATCCTGTGCTATTGATTTTACCCAATAATGTACTAATCCTTTTCGTGGGCTGTAATTGGTAAATTTTAATCCGTCAAAACTGCTTAAACCTCCATAACCACCCGACCATAAATAACCCTTATCATCCTGAAAAATATCATAAGTCTGCGCAAAGGGTAAACCATCTTCAACTGTATAGTTTTTAAAGTTAAACGATTGTGCTTTTATTTCTCTGTCAAATAGAAAAACAAAAAGTAACAGCAGGTATGTTTTTTTTAAAAACATTTAGTGCATAAATATAAGCTTATATATCAATGATTAAAAGCCTGTGTTTAATGCGTAAGAGTTTGTGTTTATAGGTAATTATTGTTACATTGCATAAAAATAACTGTTGGTATGAAAAAAATATCCTCATATAGTATAGTACTTGGTTTAGGTGTTTTATTAGTTATTAATTCTTGTGGAGGCAGTGGCAGCGAAGTCGAAAAGAAAGAAGAAATTAAAGACACCCTGGTGGCCGAAGCATCTAAAACTGTAAACGAAAGTAACGAGGCCTATTTATACGCACTGCCATCGCCTATGCAAATTGCTACCATACTTAAAAAAGCAGGTTTAAAATATTATAGTGGTTTAACTAATCCGGTAACCAATGCCGATAAATATAAAGCCGGCAACTTGGTTACTAAAACCTTGGGTTTAGGTACTTATTTGTCCGATCTCTCGTATTGTATACTAAACAAGCAAAACCAGGAAAGCAAAAATTACTTTAAAACCTGTAGCCAGCTTTCAGAAAGTATTGGTTTGGCAAAAGCATTTCAGGATAATGATGTGCCAAAACGTATGGAGAAAAATATGACGAATGGCGATTCGGTTTCTAAAATATTGTCTGAAATTCAAATGGAATCAGATAACGTGCTGGAAGAAAACAAACAGAGTTACATTTCAGTTATTGCCTTTACCGGCGCCTGGATTGAAAGCATGTATATTGGCACACAGGTACATTTAAAACAAAATAATGCCAATGTAACCACCAATATTGTAGAGCAAATGGGTATTGCCGAAAATATTATAAAAGCATTAGAAGTAAACAAATCGCAAGATGCGGACGTAACTGTTTTATTGCAAGATATGGCCGCGCTAAACGATATTTATAATAACTTTAAATCGGTAAAAGAGGTTAAAGCAACCGACCCTGATGTTATTGACCCGGCTAAGCTTACTATTAGTGTAGAGGAACTATCAACCTTTACCAAAAAAATAGAAGAAATACGTGCGCGTATTGTAAAAGGCTAATTTTTAAATACAAAAACTATCTATATGAAAAAAGTTATACTTAACAAACTGCTGAAGTTAACATCTGTTTTTGCTTTATTATTTTTGGTTTTTGCTTTTGAAGGCGATACACCTTGCGATGCTAAAGTTTTAAAAGAAAAAGCAAAAAAACAACTGGAGCCTTATACCTACGATATGTCTAAACTTACCCATATAACCTATAAAACAAAACCATGGTTAAAAGAAATTGAAGTGCCGCTTTTTATTGGCGAAAAATACCGCCTGGTTTTTAATACCGAATTACTGCCAAAACCTATTGTAATTAATATTTATAACCGCGATAAAGATTCTAAAAAACGTAAACTATTGTTTACCACCAAAGATGCGCCTGCCGATAAAAAAGAGTTTGCTTTTGATTTAACCATGGCGCGTAAAGCTTTTATTGATTATGAGATGCCCGTGGGCGATTCAACTGCCGATGGCGGGTGCCTTATTTTTATGATGGGTTACAAGTAATTTAGTTAAATAAAAAAACTACTCCTTGGCACCTGTTTTGCACCAAACATTTTGTTAGATTTGATGCGTAATTTCACATTATGTATTTATCAAATCGTGTAAACCATTTAGCAGAATCGCAAACAATTGCCATGGCCCGCAAAAGCCGTGATTTAGCTGCACAGGGAGTAAACATTATAAGCCTTACATTAGGTGAGCCCGACTTTAATACACCCGATGTTATTAAGCAGGCAGCCAAAAAAGCCATCGATGATAATTTTAGTTTTTACACGCATGTAT
>DATFTU010000620.1:0-2504 GCA_035261565.1 Bacteroidia bacterium | reverse complement strand
CTTGTGGAGAGTGCGCTTCCAGATCCCAATTCAATATAGGAACGCCTGGAAAGTTTGCTTTAAAAGACTTAACTGCATGTTCATCATAATCAACCGCCAACACTTCTTTGTAATCCGCCCAAGTATATCCTAATGAAGAGCCGCCAGCCCCGCAAAACAAAGACATGAACAACGGCTTTATAACATTTTCTTCTTTTCTTGTTTCTGTATGAGGGTCAATATAAAGCTGATTGCTTTTTGCAATATATTTTTCTTTAGGCTTGTTTTTCCGTTTCTTCATATCTATGGTTTTTTATCAATTCTATAACATCTACAATTGTGGTGCAACACGGTGAAATACAAAATCTTGCATTTGATTTTTCTAAAAGGCTGACTATTTGAGATATGTTATCTTCAGTAAGTATTTTGTCGGGTAGATATACAACTTGTGTATCTTCACTTTCAGGTGGTGTGACTACTTCTTCAGGATGCTCTGGCTCTTCACCAAATAGTAAACTTGTACTTCTTTCAAAATTTGCTTCAACTTTTAAAATTTTTTCTTTTTTATCTTTTCGAATTGATTGGGCAGCCTTATAAGCGCTGTTAATTGTTGCTTCGCCCTTGTCAATAGCTTTTAACAGATCAGGATTTGTTTCAAATATGTGCAGAATCTTCGTCACGTTAGTTGCGCTTATTCCGAGTTTTTGAGCTATTATTTCTTTTTTTCGCCCTATTAAAAGTGAATTATTGTGTTCAAGATCGCTTCTCTGCCCTTGTCTTTTACCATACATCTCGCTGTAATGTTTTACCTCATTAAAGACTTCAATTTTTGTTTTTACCCTGGCAGTATTATACTCTATTAATTCCATCACCTCTTCTTCAAGAGACTCGTAATGTTTGACTATGACTTCCGCCGTTTCATGCCCTAATGCTTCTAAGGCTTTTACCCTTCGGTGCCCGCTTATGATTACATTTTCATCCGTTATCGTAATTGGAACGAGTTGTCCCTGAATTCTTATAGATTCGATTAAATCATCTATAGATTCAAAAGCAGTATATATCTGCTCATTCTGTGGATGCGGTTTTAAATCCGCAATATTTTTACTGATTATATTTTTCATTTTTGTTTTTCATTTATGCTTATTAATTTGTTTGAGAAAAGGCATGATATATCAACTTGGGTCAACATTGACCCAAGTTGATAGTGCCTGCGGTAAGGGTATTTCTATTTAACCACTATTGAGATATTTTAAATGCGTGCACATGTTTTTTATTTTTTTAAAAAGAGGCAAAGCAATTTCAGACATCCGTTATAGATGTATTGTAAAAATGAAATGATGCTTGATCTATTTACAGCTTTTAAACTGTGTTAATTGATTCGCTCTTTAAATTTTAATGCTCTTACTATTTTAAATTTGTTTCGGATACAAACTTATATTAATGAAAGCCTCCATTAAATTTAGTTGATGAACACCCTAAAAAAGTACACGAACACGTCTATAGGAGATAGAAAAGCTTATTTGCCTCTTGAAATGGTAAACTTGGATAAGAATTCACTTGTCTGCTCTTTATAAGCTTCGCCTATTGGTATTGGATGATTACCAATAAAAATATCCTGCGAAGTATAGCTGGTAATATTCTTTATGTTTACCGCATATGATTTATGCACGCGTGGGAACTGGCCGGCAGGAAGTTGTTTTATGAAGCGGGATATGCTTGCAAGTACCATGTGTGATTTTTGAGGGGTAATTATTTTTATGAAGTTCTGTTCTGCTTGTATGTAAAGAATATCACTGTATGAAACTTTTTCATAAACCTTGTCTGCATAGACAAACATGAAATCATCAGGAAAAGTGCTTTTTGTTTTAATGGTTTCTAAAGCGCGGTAAGTTGCCTTTAATAGATTCTCTTTTGAAAATGGTTTTACCAGATAATGCAATGGCTTTACCTCAAAACTCTCTATGGCATATTTAGGGTGAGAGCTGATGAATATAACCAAAGGTAGCTCAGAAAGCATTTTAATGGCATCTATACCATTTATACCAGGCATTTCAATGTCAGAGATTATCAAATCTGTTTTATTTTCAGAAAGGAACTTGATGGCTTCAACAGGATTAGAAAAACTACCAATCACTTCAATAAATGAAATTTCTTTCAGTTCATTTGTCAGGTGCTGTAAATCCTTCTTGTTATCCTCTAATAAAACGGTTCTGATACTCATACTTTCAAATAAGCGGTAGCTACATTATTGTTAAACTCAATCCTTAATTTATAGTTGTTCTGTTTGGCCAAATTCTCACATAGCTTAATACCTATGCCGGCACCTGCTTCAATAGTTTTAGCACAGGTGTTGATAATGCTGATTTCATTGCCGGTTTGAGAAATGAGGATAGTTTCCGAATCATCTGCGTATTTCGATGCATTTGTAAGGAGGTTTCTAAATATGATAAGTGTGGTATCATAATCACCGGTAAAAGTGAAGCTCTCATCTATATTGACTGTTATTTTCTGATTCTTGCTATCAG
>DATFTU010000619.1:0-8813 GCA_035261565.1 Bacteroidia bacterium | reverse complement strand
GGGGGCATTATCAACCATAACATATACGGTAGTGCCTGCCGTAACTGAGCAAATACCACCATACGTGTAACCTGCCGAATACTCTGAAAAAGGAGCATAAGGCAATGTGTATGTACCCAAAGCTACTGATAAACCATGATTGGCATCCAACGTAACACCGCTTTTAGTACCGGCACAACTTGCTTCGGTAAACGAGCCACAGCTGCCCGTTAAAACTGAAATTTCGGGATCAACCATAGTACCCACAGTAATTCCACAATAATAGCTTCCTGCAATGGGTGCTACAAATGTGTACCATTGATTTCTATTTGCAGTAAAGCAGTACGAATCTTCATCAGCTGTTGCAGCTGCATTAGTGCCGGTTGCTGTTCCTGTGTAACTTCCTATAGTTGATGTAGCATTCATAGTTATGGCAGTTGCACCACTACAACAATCGTTTCCGGCTGCACTGGCTGCAAACGAAGTTGTTAATGTATAAGTCCCGTCATAAGCGCTGGCAGCTAAACCATCACAACTAACCATAATATAGTATGTAGTATTTGGTGCTAAACAACCTGCTGTAACTGTAGGAGTTGCCGCAACTATATTAGGATCGCTACAATCTAATTCAGTAAATGAACCACATGTACCCGAATAAATACTAAGTTCAGCATATTGAATAGTGCCCCGAGACAAGCTTACAGTAAGGTTACCCGACGAAGCACCCGTGGTATATTGATACCAAACCGAATATGAATAATGTGCATCGGCATCGCAGGCAGATGTTGGGTCAGATGCAGAAGTGGTTGAACCAACATTAGTTCCCGCTGTTGCACCTGCCGATAAAACATAAGCGCTGTTGCAACAATCGTTGTTTGGAGTAAATGTGGTGGTTAATGTAAAAGTACCATAGTAATTACTTGTTGATAAACCATCTGACCAAACCATAACATAGTACGTTGTATTTGGAGCTAAACAAGTAGCTGTAATATTAGGAGGTGGTGTTGAGGATGTAACACTATTTGCATCTTCGCAGTCTATTTGTGTAAAAGAGCCACAAGACCCAGAATAAATACTCATAGAACCATATCTAATAGTGCCAACTGTCATACTTATTGTAAGGTTTCCTCCCTGAGAGCCTGTAGTATATTTATACCAGCCTGTATAAGAACAACGATTATCGTTACTGCAACCCGCACTTACTGTACCTGTAGCAGGATTTGATGTGTTATCAGTAAATGTAGCTGTTGTTGCGCCCGCATTTGCACCTGCTGCTAACGTTGGAACAACACCCGTGCACACATCACTTTGAGAAAACAAGGCAAAATTTAAAAAAATAAAAGCTAATAAAATAAATAGTCGGTTAAAACTAAAGCCAACTAAAGCCTTAATCATTACTTTATGATGAAACACAATTTTCATATTGTTAAAAATCTCTTTTTAAAATATTTAGGCGGTTGAGAAATTTTAACTTTTCTCTAAGGTGTTCACCCATTTTTTTAATGACTACGCAATTTACACGCTAAAATTGATACAGGCAAATTTTTTAGATTAAAACATAGTTACACAAATGATATTAAATTATACCTTTGCAGCATGTTTACATCAGACCAGTTGAAAGATCTTCTGGAGCGCACACAGGCGTTGAGGAGGCATCTTTGACATCGACAACAAGCTTCACGAAATAGTACAGGAAGAAGAAAAAACCCTTGCACCTGATTTTTGGAACGACTCTAAAAAAGCTGAGCAGCTTTTGCGTACCATTAAAAGAAAAAAAGATTGGACAATAGCTTATGCCCAGCTTGATAGTTTGGCTAATGATACCAATACCCTATATGAGTTTTATAAAGCCGGAGAAGCCAGTGCCGAAGAGACTGAAGAACAATTTAAAATTGCCTCTAAAAAATTAGAAAGCCTTGAGTTTAAAAATATGCTTAGCGGCACAGAAGATGTGCTTAACTGCGTAATTGAAATAAATGCAGGCGCCGGTGGTACTGAAAGTTGCGATTGGGCCAGCATGCTTATGCGCATGTATATTATGTGGGCCGAAAAAAATGGGTTTAAAGTATCTGAAAACGACCACCAGGATGGTGATGCGGCAGGTATAAAATCGGTATCGTTACAAATAGAAGGAAGTTATGCGTATGGTTATTTAAAGGGTGAAAACGGGGTACATCGCCTGGTGCGTATATCTCCGTTTGATGCCAATGCCAAACGCCACACTTCGTTTGCATCGGTTTATGTGTATCCTATAGTTGACGATACGATTGAAATAAATATTCCTCCGGCTGATATTGAAATTACCACGGCACGTTCGGGCGGTGCAGGTGGGCAAAATGTAAACAAGGTTGAAACCAAAGTAATTATAAAACACTTGCCAACCGGTATACAGGTTATGTGCCAAATAGAGCGTTCGCAGTTAGGTAACAGAGAAAGGGCCATGCAAATGCTTCGTTCTCAGTTATACGAAATTGAAATGCGCAAGCGTAACGAGGCAAAACAAGCCGTTGAAGCAGGCAAGAAAAAAATTGAGTGGGGCAGTCAAATACGTAACTATGTTTTTCATCCGTATAAATTAGTAAAAGATTTACGCACTGATTACGAAACAAGCGATGTGCAAGGTGTTATGGACGGAGATTTAGATGAATTTATTAAAGAATATTTAATGGAATACGGCGAAAAGTCGTAACTTAATAGTGTATATTCACAGCAAAAGATATTGAGCTATGTTAATGCAACCCATCATAAATAAAATAAGCCGTAAGTTCATTTTAAATGAGCTTACCCCTGAAAGATTTGTGCGCAAAACAAACAACGGCAACAACGAAATTTATGTAATTACACACCACAACTCGCCTTACACCATGATGGAAATTGGCCGTTTGCGCGAGTTAACATTTCGCTATGCAGGTGGTGGCACTGGCAAAAGCCTGGATATTGATGAATATGATGTTTCATCGCACCCATATAAACAGCTATTGGTTTGGAACCCCGAGCATAAAGAGATTGTTGGCGCTTACCGTTATATAAAATGTAAAGATGCCGGCTACAAACACGGGCAAATAGATTTGGCTACTACCGAGTTGTTTAAATTTTCTCCCGCTTTTTACAATAATTATTTAGACCAAACTATTGAGTTAGGCCGCTCGTTTGTTCAGCCAAGCTATCAACCCGGTGAACAATTCAGGAAAGGGTTATTTTCTTTAGATAATTTATGGGATGGCTTGGGAGCAATTATAGTTGATAACCCCGATTGTAACTACTTTTTTGGTAAAGTAACCATGTACACTCACTTTAATAAAGAAGCGCGTGATATGATACTGGCCTTTATGAAATACTATTTCCCCGACAAAGAGAATTTAGTAAAGCCCATTGGTTCATCACGAAGCAAAAGAGTATCGGCTTTTGTAAAAAGGGTGGTTTACCCATCTAAAAGTGCAAAAGTAACAGCTTTTGTAAAAAGCCTGGAAGGCTTACCCTATAAAGATGGTCACATGATTTTAAATAAAAATGTACGCGAATTAGGCGAAAATATTCCGCCGCTGGTAAATGCGTATATGAATTTATCTCCTTCTATGAAAACTTTTGGCACCGCCATTAATAAGGATTTTGGCGAAGTAGAAGAAACCGGTATTATGGTTTGCATAAGCGATATTTACGAGTCTAAAAAACAACGCCACGTAGATTCTTATTTAAAAGAAAAAGGACTACTAAAATAACCATGCAAATTACCTCAGCCGATTTTGCTGTTAGCAGCACCAATGTTGACCAATGCCCCAAAACGCATTTTCCTGAATTTGCTTTTATTGGGCGAAGCAACGTGGGCAAATCGTCGCTTATAAACATGCTGTGTAATAAAAAGCTGGCACATACATCGGGCAAGCCGGGCAAAACAAAACTTATTAATCACTTTTTAGTAAACAACGCCTGGTATGTGGTTGATTTACCCGGATATGGTTACGCCAGCGTGTCTAAAACTGATAGAGTTGAGTTTGAAAAATTTATTTCGTTTTACATTTTAGAGCGAAAGAATTTAGTTTGCCTTTTTGTGTTGATAGATATTCGTTTGCCTTTACAAGCTATTGATGCCCAGTTTATGCAGTGGCTGGCTGAAAACGAAATTCCGTTTTGTATTATTTTCACCAAAATGGATAAACTTTCAAAATCAGAATTGCAAAAAAATGTAGCCGCATTTCAAAAACAAATGCTACTAACTTGGGAAGATATGCCTGATTATATTATATCATCAGCTGAAAAAAAAGTGGGCAAGGAACATATTTTAGATTTTATACACGAAAACATAATGCTTTACAACAAGCATTTGCAAAACAAAAAAAATGAAAACTAAATCGCTGAAAAAAAATAAAGTGAATGTAGTAACCCTTGGTTGCAGCAAAAACATTGTTGATAGCGAGGTTTTAATGGGACAACTGCGCGCTAATAAATTTGATGTAGAGCATGAGGGCGAGGACAACGACCATCAAATAGTTATTATAAACACCTGCGGTTTTGTTGATAATGCCAAGCAAGAAAGTATAGATACCATTTTGCAATATGTTGATGCTAAAAAAGCCGGACATGTTGAAAAAGTATATGTTACCGGTTGTTTAAGTGAGCGTTACAAAGGCGATTTAGAAAAAGAAATACCCGATGTGGATGCTTATTTTGGCACACGCGATTTGCCTAAACTTTTAAAAACTTTAAAGGCCGATTATAAGCATGAGTTAGTGGGCGAGCGTTTATTAACTACTCCATCTCACTATGCCTATTTAAAAATATCAGAAGGTTGTGACAGGCCTTGTTCCTTTTGTGCCATTCCTTTAATGCGTGGTGGACACGTATCTGTACCAATTGAAGAATTAGTTAAACGTGCCGAAACTTTAGCTGCCAAAGGCACTAAAGAGTTATTATTAATTGCGCAGGACCTTACTTATTATGGCTTAGATATTTATAAAAAACGTGAGCTAGCTAATTTGTTAGACAGATTAAGCGATGTTAATGGTATTGAATGGATACGCTTGCACTATGCTTTCCCAAGTGGTTTTCCGATGGAGGTGTTTGATGTAATGAACCGCAAAAAAAATATTTGCAACTATTTAGATATGCCTTTGCAACACATTAGCGATAATACGCTTAAAAGTATGCGCCGAGGGATTACTAAACAAAAAACCATTGATATTGTAAACCAAATACGCGATAAAGTACCGGGTATTGCTTTGCGTACTACACTAATTGCCGGCTATCCCGGTGAAACTGAAAAAGACCATGAAGAAATGTTAGAGTGGGTTACTAATACCCGTTTTGATAGGTTAGGTATTTTTACATACTCGCATGAAGAAAATACGCATGCCCATTTATTAAAAGATGATGTAAGTGCCAAAATAAAAAAACAACGTGCCGATGCTGTAATGAAAATTCAACAAGAAATTTCGTTTGAACTTAATCAGCAAAAAATAAATCAAACTTTTAAAACTATTATTGATAGAAAAGAAGGCGATTATTTTATTGGCCGTACTGAATTTGATAGCGCCGATGTAGATAACGAAGTGCTTATAAAGGCAGATAATTCTATTTATTTATCGCCGGGCAGTTTTGTACATGTACAAATTACCGAAGCCACCGATTTTGATTTATACGGAAAACTTGTGTAAACCATACTAAAAGAATTTTATTTTTTAGTATTTCAAACCCCCTCCTTAACTCCATTTAACAGTAAAAAATGTTAATTAACTAGTGCTTCTATTGGCATTAGTTATATAAGGTTAAAAGTACTGCACTACTATATACTTATATTATCTCCTCAATTATTTTTGCCAACAACACTTAATGCAGGTCATGTTAATTGCATTTTATTTATAAAACAAAATTGAATTGTAAAAAACAGAAGAACAAAGTATAACATGCTTTTTAATAGTTATTTAAGTTTTATATACATCTTAGCTTTTGTACTCATCTACAATTTATTTAGGTATACCGTTAAATCAAGGCTTTTAAACAACCTTATTATTTTAGGGTTTAACCTGCTTATACTGTTAACCATTGTAAACGAACATAGTTTAATAGTAATAGCCATAATAAGTCTGCTTATTTTTTTAGCCGGGCAGGCTTTACAAAAAAGAAATCATTTACCATTACTTATTGCCATGCTGATATTAGTTATTGGTTTATTTATAGTCCGTAATTATCCACACATACAAGAAATTTTATCCCACAGTTTTTTATCATTTATTAATGCGCCTGTTTTATCCGTTCAAAAAATAGGCCTTTCGTATATTTTATTTCGTTACACACATTGGTTAGTAGAGTCTTACAAAAAAAGTATTCATCAATCAGACTTTGCTACTTTTTTAAACTACATTTTTTTCTTCCCATCTTTTCTTTGTGGGCCAATAGACCAATATACCAATTTTCACTACTGGCTTGGTACCAAACATATGGGCTATCAAAAATCCTTATTTTTTGCCGGCATATCACGCATTTTTATCGGAACATTAAAAACCATTGGCATAGTGCCATTAATTATAAAATACGCTACAAACTATAAAGAGTTTATGCCTTATGTACCTCTTCCTATAGCATTGTTTATTAGTTTACTCGTATACTCTATTTATATTTATCTCGATTTTTCGGGCTATAGTGATATTGCTATAGGAACCGCCTATTTAGTAGGTATAAAAACACCGGAAAATTTTAATAATCCGTACATATCTTCCAGTTTATCTGAGTTTTGGAAACGTTGGCATATAACATTTTCTACTTTTTTAAGGCGTTACGTTTTTAAACCGTTTATAGTACTATACAACAAAATATTTAGTACTAAACACAGGTTGCTTGTTACTGTACTTAGTTATTTATCAACCTTTTTAATTTGCGGCCTGTGGCATGGCAGCACTATTAATTTTGCTTATTGGGGTTTATGGCACGGCATAGGTTTATCTGTAGCTAAAATTTGGAGCCTTCAAACAAGCCTACATTTTTTTAAGCCGATAAATACGTTGATTACATTTTTATATGTAAGCATAGGTTGGCTTTTTTTCAATTATTCTGATACTGAGATAGTCGAAATTTTTTATATGATATTTTAAATACATGAAGCTTATTGCTAAAATATATAAAACAAGTTACTTAGGTAAAAACGGAGTATTTATTTTAATTTCCTTATTTGTTCTTATTGTTTTAGGTGCAGTTTTTATACCCTCATTTTCTGAAGACATTGGAGATAAACAATTATTTACGCTAAACGGAGAAAATTTAAAATACAACGACGATAAACAGGTATCGCAATTTTTAAACTCTATAAAAAAAAATAAGGGGTATTTATGTTTAGGCACATCCGAATCAAGCTTATTAAATACAGGCAATTATTACGATTTTTTAAACAACGATACATCTGTAAATAATAAATTTTCTGTTTTATATGGAGCCGGAAGAACCTGTGGTATTCATATACCCATGCTGCTTAACAATAAAAATATTGTAGACTCCTTAAAACTTATTTATTTTATTAACCCTGTATACTGGCGCGAAGACCTTTGCAGAGTCCAAAAAGTATATTGGGACAGGTATACCAATTATACCATGTGTAATAAAGTTGCTTTAACCGAAACAGAGCATAAAAAATATTTTGAAGAAGTACAGGCTTATTTTAACCAATTAAATTTCATAGAAAAATCAACACAGTTTACTGAATATTGGTTGAGAAGAATACGAAAAAGTTATTTTCAGGATTTAAAATATATACTTAACCCTACAAGCTATGAAAGCAATTTAGCTTTTGTTAGCGACAAGCAACTTAACCTATCAGCTTTTGAGAGTTTTGGAAAAATAAATAAAGAAATTGATACTATTTGGAACATACACCGCGATTTTAAAAACAAAAATTGGTTTAACCCTATAAACGAAGGAATAGATTACAGGTATAAAGAACTTATATCATTTATTACTTTATGTAAAGATTTAAATGTGCAAGCAACCTATTTAATAGGTCCGATTAACGAAAGGTTTATTACAAATTTTGATGCTAAAAGCCTGGATGCATATAAACGGACTGTACAAAAAATTAAAGATGTACTTGTACAACAAAACACCAGTTATATTGATGCATCGGATATTTCTGCGCTTCCGGGCACATTTATAGACCATCAGCATCACTCAAGCTACGGAGCTTATTTAATTTACGAAAAAATTAAATCTTATATTAATGAATAAAACAATTGTAACATTTGCCGTTAGGTTTGTTCTTGTGCTATTGATGGTATATCTTTTAATGTATTACAATCAGGGAAGCATTCAATATGTATATGCTAATTTTTAATTAAAGCCGCATACCCAATAGATTTATTAAAAAAAGAAGAAGAATTGCATTTTTTCGAAGAATTTTTATAAATTCATTGAAAATGAAATCTGCAGCAACATTTTTTCTATGCCTGTTTATTGTTTTTGCAAAAGGGCAAAACAGAGATATTGCCGGAAATCTTATTGTTGAACGCCACAAGTTAACACCCATTTATGGGTTATGTTACAAGGCACCCGAACCTTTAAGCGTGCTGTACGAATATGAAGTGGCCACAGCAAACCGCCAATGGAATTACATAGATTTAGCTGACCAACTAAATAAAAAATTGCTTAATACCCAAAGCATTAAGGATACTATTTACCCATTAATAGAAATACTTGAGTTTGGTATTATTACACAGAAAATTGCCTGCTTTAAAAACGACCAGTTTGGTTCATCAAAAAACAAAATATATTCGGTAGACGAGTTTAAAAAATTAATTACATCCGTAGATACTATTTTAGAAGGTGCCTTTGATGAAAAAACAAACCGAGACACT
>DATFTU010000618.1:0-2159 GCA_035261565.1 Bacteroidia bacterium | reverse complement strand
AAAGTAAAGTTCAATGACTTTACTGGCAAAAAACATGAATACCACGGTACTGTAACTTTATTAAAATAAAATCTGTTTAATCTTACCAAAAACAAGGCTCGGCGAACAACCAAGCCTTGTTTGGTTTATAAGAGTTGGTTGCATTACGCTCTGTTTCTTTAAAAGAAAAACTACGCTCATATAATTTGTATTAATTACAAAATTCCATTCAAAAAAATCTTAACATTAATTTAATAAACAATGGTTTTGTTAATACACTGGTAACATTTAATAAACATTCTGATTAAGTTGTTATAGTTGCTTTGCGGCAATTTAAAACTCATGAAAAGTAAATTGCTATGCGTATTTTTTGCTACTATATTAATAAGTAAAACACCGCTAAAAGCCCAAACCCGTACCAAAATAACCGAAGCAGATAAACTGGCTTTAGAAGGTATTTTTGTTGAAAAATATTATGAAGCTACTAAAGATGATATAAAAGATACTACAGGTGGCGTGCTTCCTGAAGGATCGGTTACGTACAGAATTTATGTAGATTTAAAAGAAGGGTACCATTTGCAAGCTGTATATGGGGTACCTAAGCATGAATTCTTTTTTAAAACTACTACTACATTTTTTAATAATAAAAACGGCGGCGGACAAAGTGCTGATCAAATACTTGACAGAAAGTTAAACGATAACACAGTGGCACTTGATTCTTGGGTAACTATTGGTGTGGCTACTAAAGACCGTTTTGGCATTCCTAAAACAGATGATACAGATGGCTCACTTATAAAAAGAAACACCTTGGATAAAGCCGATGGTTTAGTAATAGCAGGGCCTACACAAAAATTACTTTATTACGGGCTCGACCTTAATTTTTTTAGTGACACAAAAGGGGCAACTTATTTTCATTCGAACAACGGCTCACTGGCTGTTGTAGGCGGAGGTAAAGGCTCAACAGCGGCCAATAAAGTTTTAATTGCTCAATTAACCACTAATGGCAAAATATCTTTTGAGTTAAACTTACAAATAGGAACGCCAACCGGAGGAACCGTACAGTTTGTTGCCAAAGACCCTGAAGGAGACGAAATACAATTTAAACAACTTACACATAAATGAAAAAATCGTTACTCGCCATTATTTTTAGTTTAGCTTCTTTTTATTCCACTTTTGGGCAAGGTACTGTACGTGGTAAAATTACCGACAATACAGGCGAAGCACTTATTGGCGCAACCGTAGTATTAAAAAACAAACCCACCAGTGGCGTTATGGCCGACCTGGATGGAAATTACTCGATAAAAATTACTGATACTACTGAGCAAACTGTTGTAATATCTTACGTAAGTTATAAAAGCCAAGAGTTTGTTGTTCATCCGATTAAAGGAGAAGTTATTATAAAAGACCTTGTATTAATATCTGCCTCAACACTTGATGAAGTTGTAGTTGTAACCAAAGCAACTAAAGCAAATAATTATTACATGGAAAATATTAAAATGAAATCGTCATCAACGATGGATTATATCTCGCAAGAGACTATGAAAAAAACGGGTGATGTTAACGTTGTAAACGCAGTAGCGCGTGTATCGGGTGTATCGGCTTCATCCAACGCAGGGTTTATTACTGTGCGTGGTATTGGAGACAGATATGTAAAAACTACTTTAAATGGTTCGAGAATACCAACCCTTGACCCCTTTACCAATAACATACGTTTAGATTTATTTCCGGCAAGCTTAGTCGATAATATTATACTTACCAAAACTGCAAGCCCCGATTTACCGGGCGATTGGGCAGGCGCATACGTATCGATAGAAACAAAAGATTATCCGGATAAATTAACTGTAAACTTTGAAACATCGGCAGGTTATATACCTCAAACAACTTTTAAAACCATTATAAGCTCTGAGCATAGCTCTACCGATTGGCTTGGTTTTGATAACGGATTTAGAGATCATGCTCATAATCAAAACGGACCATCGGTTGTAGCTAATAATAGCCCCGATGCTTATCAAACTTTTGTAGGTTTAGGTTTAGGTAACTACTATAATTCTATGGGGGTAACCAATAACACACCGTGGAATAGTACTTATTTTAATTTAGGGCTTGTTCAATTAGGGCTTTTACAAAATTCGCAATTAGGCGACCAAACGGCTATAAACAATGCCACTAACGCGTTTAAC
>DATFTU010000617.1:0-2251 GCA_035261565.1 Bacteroidia bacterium | reverse complement strand
CCGGCACATAAAGCTCCATAGGTTGCCCCATGGTAACTTTGGTAAAGTGTAATTATTTTATGACGGCCAGTATAAAGGCGGGCTAATTTAATAGCATGCTCAATTGCTTCGGTACCACCATTGGTAAAAAAAGTTCTGTTTAAAGTACCTGGAGTTATTTCGGCTAATTTTTTTCCTAACAAACCTCTTGCTTCGGTAGCCATGCCCGGGTTAACGTAACTAACCTCGTTCATTTGTTTTACAACGGCTTCAGTAACACGAGGGTCGCCATGACCGATGTTTACATTCATTAACTGAGATGTAAAATCTAAATAACGTTTTCCACTTCTGTCATATACATAAACACCTTTTGCGTGGTCTATGTTTATAGGATTTAAACCACTTTGTTTACTCCACGAGAAGATAGTATGCTCTAAATTGTTTTTTAGAATTTCTTCTTTGGTAGATTTTGATAATGTTTTTGTTGTCATATTCTAAGTTTTATAAAGTCGTCAGTAATTAAATTAACTCATCCAATTTGTTTTTGCTTCGGCATTCCATTTGGTTGTTGTCTTTTTCAATTTTGTCCAAAAAGCAATTGAGCTTTTTCCGGTTAAATCGCCAACACCAAATTTTGAATCGTTCCAACCTCCAAACGAGAATGGCTCACGAGGCACAGGTACACCAATGTTAACACCAATCATGCCTGCACTTGCACGCTCAATAACATAACGTGCTGCACCACCGCTTTGTGTAAATACGGCAGCTGCATTTCCATAAGGGTTTGCATTTTCAATAGCCAAAGCCTCATCTACATCTTTAGCACGCATAATAGAAATTACCGGGCCAAAAATTTCTTCACGCGCCACACTCATATCAGGTGTTACGTAATCAATTACCGTTGGCCCAACATAAAAACCATTTTCTTTTCCTTTCACTACACAATTTCTGCCATCAACTAAAATTTTAGCGCCTTGTTTTTCTGCTTCGGTAATATAAGCTTCAATGCGTGCTTTTGCTTCTGCTGAAATTACGGCTCCTAAATTTTCTCCCGGAATTACTTTTTTTGCTTCAATACAAATCTGGTCTATTATATGGTCTGACGCCCCTACGGCAACCATTGCCGATGCAGCCATACAACGTTGCCCTGCACAACCCGACATAGATGCGGTTACGTTAGTAGCAGTCATTAAAGGATGCGCATCCGGTAAAACCAATAAGTGGTTTTTTGCACCACCTAATGTAAGTACACGTTTAAAACTGGCCGATGCACGTGCATAAACTAACTTAGCTACTTTGGTAGAACCCACAAATGATACTGCCTCTATACCCGGATGATCACAAATGGCTTCCACAATATCTTTATCGCCGTTTACAATATTTAAAACGCCATCAGGTAAACCGGCTTCTTTTAATAATTCAACAATTTTAAGGCAGCTTAATGGTACAACTTCTGATGGTTTTAAAATCATGGTGTTGCCTAGTGCCAGTGCATTTGGTATAGTCCAGTTAGGCACCATGCTGGGGAAGTTAAATGGTACGATACAAGCCACAATACCAACCGGATAAAAATCGGTACGGCACTCAACGCCTTTACTTACTTCTAAAATTTCGCCGCCCACCAATTGCGGTAACGAGCAAGCAAACTCAGTTAACTCAATACTTTTTTCAACTTCGGCACGAGCCTCGTCTAATGTTTTTCCATTCTCTTCTTGTACAAGTTTTGAAAGCTCTAACATGTTTTTCTCTAACAATGTTTTGTAACGGTAAAAAATTTGTACGCGTTCTTTAATAGGCACTTTAGACCATGTTTCGAAAGCTTTATGGGCTACTAAAACTGCCTCGTTTAAATCTTCTTTAGTTGATACGGGTACTTTTGATAAAAGGCTGCCATCCAAAGGCGATATTACATCAATATATTTATTTGCTTTTGAGGCAACAAATTTACCACCTACATAATTTTTTACTTCAGCATACTTCATTGTTAATGTTTCCATGTTTTATTTAATTATACGTTTATTAAAGAGAATGCAACACCTTATTAATTTTTTTCCACTAAATTATTCTTATTGAAAAGAGTCCCTTAAAAGGTAGGGTGTTATGAAGAATTATCATGTTTAATTCTAAAAGACTCATAACAAAAATAGAAATATTTTTTAAATAGGAATAGGAGTTATATAAAATATTTAGGCCTATAGTTTTAACGCTATAGGCCTAAAATAAGGTTATTGTTAAGTAAAGGTTAATCTAATTATCTCCTTCTGCTGTTTCC
>DATFTU010000616.1:0-2172 GCA_035261565.1 Bacteroidia bacterium | reverse complement strand
CTCGTTAAGGTTTAGTTTAATAGTTGTTTTATCCTGAGCAATGGATGTAACTGAAATAAGCAGAAATAGAAAGCAAATAATGGGTTGAAGCATAGTTATTAAATATAATACAAAAAAACACAAATCATAAAACCTTATATTCCTCCAATTAAAGGGATTGATTTATATAAAATAAAAAGACCGGGGAATCCGGTCTTTTTATTTTAGCTCTTTTTTTAAAGAGCTATTAATTATATAATTATACCTTTTAATTAGTCTTTCATACCATCGTCGCCAGGTTCAAGCTTTGTAGGTGCCGGCGTTGCTCCGTCAGCAGGGGTTGCTTGCTGGTTTTTACGGGCTTCTTGTTTTTGTTTTTGTTGTAAACGAAACTCATCCCATTTTTTTTGCTGATCAGGCGTTAAGGTTGCATTTACATTATTAATAAACTGCTCTTTTATAGGTTTTGCCTCAGCTTGTATAGCTTTATGATTACCAGCATTTTTAGCCTTTACTTGTTGCATGGCAGTAGCCCTGGCAACAATTGCCTGATATACTTTTTGTTTTTGTTCTTCGGTAAGTGTTAAAACCTTTTGTAAGTGGTTTGATTGACGGGTAGCCAGTTGTTCAGGGGTTGCTTCCTGTGGTTTACTCTCAGTTACAGGTCTCTGATTAGATACCTGAGCCTGTGTAAATTGCAAAGCTGCTGCTGCTAAAGCGGTTAAAATTATTTTTTTCATAATATGTAGTTTTATTGTTTTTTAATATCTTAGACACAAATCTAATACCATAAGTTTAATTTACCCAATTTTATTAGATTTATTAACTTTTAAAAGATTTTATATTTTTATTGCTAATTTAAATAAAAAAGGTATATTTGCAGTCCATTTTAAAGGAACAAAGCAATGGCAAACCATAAATCGTCAGAAAAAAGAACAAGACAAACTGAAACAAAAAAGTTACATAACCGTTACCAGGCTAAAACCACACGTACTTTTTTGAAACGTTTACGTACCACTACCAGTAAAGAAGAAGCTACTGCTCTACTTCCTAAAGTTGCTTCAATGCTTGATAAATTGGCAAAACGCAACGTTATTCATAAAAATAAGGCTTCTAACTTAAAGTCTAAAATTGCTAAAAAAGTAAAAAGCATTAAATAATTTTTATTCTTTATAAAAAGAAGGCTGTTTCAAAAAAGAGGCAGCCTTTTTTATTGTAATTTAGCCCTATGTCTAAACAAAACCTTCAAAGTATTGGCAGCGCCATTAATCAGTTTTTAAAAGAAAACCGCTTAGAAAAAAAAATAGACATTTCAAACTTGCATGTTAACTGGAAAACTATTGCCGGCGATATGATTGCAAATCATACCAAACGCATTTTTTTAAAAGATACCACCCTGTTTTTAGAAGTTGATTCGGCCGAATTAAAAAATGAGCTTCACTTTTTAAAAGACCAATTAATTAATAACGTTAACTATTTTTTGAAGAAAGAACTTGTTAAACAATTAGTACTTATTTAAATAACAGGCAACTTGAAAGGCATTTTTACTAAAAATAAAATCTTTATTGTACTGTATAGCATAGTTTTTTGTATTGCCGTTCCTATTATTTTTTGCACAAATAAAATACAACTGCACCAATTTTTTAACCAATTGGTTGGCTCGCCATTTAACAGCTTTTTTAAATATGTAACCTTTATTGGCGATGGGGTATTTGTTCTTTCATTTGTTTTGGTTATGTTATTGTACAGTATGCAAAAATCTATTACTATTTTACTTTGCTATTTAGCCAGCGCAGGGGTTACCCAAGGTATTAAATATGCCTTTTTTGGCGATGTAAACCGCCCTACACTTGTTTTTGAACAAAACCATATAGCTCTAAAAGTTGTTGAAGGGGTTGACTTAAATATACACCATAGTTTTCCGTCGGGGCATGCAACAGCGGCACTTAGTTTGTTTTTTTGCCTGAGCTTTTTTTCAAAAAATAATTACCTGAAAATTGGCTGTTTTATAGCCGCTTTAACGGTAGCTTTTTCGCGTGTTTATTTATCTCAGCATTTTTTTGAAGATATTACTGTTGGCAGCTTTATAGGCGTTTTATTTAGCTGGTTGGTATGCGCTTTTTTGTTTGAAACCAAATTCTCAAAAGAATTTAACCGGCTTCAAAAACCTGTTTGGAAACTGTTTTTATGAGT
>DATFTU010000615.1:0-4952 GCA_035261565.1 Bacteroidia bacterium | reverse complement strand
CAACCAACGTTAAATTAATACGAAAAATTAAAGACCAAAACGAGCAGAGAGAAAGAGAGCAAATTGCAAAAGAACAAAAAACTAAAGACAGCACTAATAAAGTAGTAGAAGCCCAATATGCTAAAATTGCGAAGGCAGATTCTATATTTGAAGATTTTAATGCACTTAGTATAACTAAATTAGGATGGATAAATTGTGATAGATTTAATAATGACCCTAACGAGAAAATTGAATTTGTAATTGAAAACGAAGATATATCTTTTCAGGCAAGGCTTGTTTTTACAGATATAAAAAGTATGATGCCATCAAGGTTAAACAACAACAATAAAAATTGTTTTTCAAACATACCACTAAACAAAAATGTTCGCGTTGTTGCCATACGTATTACAGATAGTGAACCTTATATAGCTTTGGCAGAGACCAACACTAATACTAAAACCTGCAAGTTGGAATTTAAAAAGTATTCAAAAAAAGAAGCTTTAAAATTATTTGAAGGTTTGTAAACTTTTTATTTATGGTACAATTTAGGCTTTCCTTACCTCTTCTGATTTCGAACCCGTAGCCTCAGGCCTTTTTTAAAATTCATTTTATCAATAAATTAATGATGTATTGCTTGTTACCATTAAAGTGTAAAGTCCACTTTGGTTTGAAGGCATACAATTAAATAGTTTTTTGATGGCCGCTTACTTGTACACTTCTTTTTCAATAAGTTGTGTATAGGAATTGAAAACTCAAGGTAACAAAGTAAACATTATCAAATATTATCTTTTTTATATTTATAAATTTACTTTTTATTTGTAAAAATTGATAAAGGTCGTTTATCATTACAATTATATGGTTAAAAAAATTAAGGTTCAGTATATAATTTTTTTTGGTTTTTTAATCAGCTTTAATGCTTTTGCTCAATCAGCTGATACCTCGGCAACCTCATCTATCGATTTAATATATGGGTACAGAATATTTAATAATAGTTTTTATAATCAGTTAAACAGTGTAAGTCATTTCGACTATAAATTGCCGGTTCAATTAGTAGGAATAGCTGTTAGCGATAATTATACAGTTAACAAGTATGTAGATTATTATGGGCATATTTCTTACTGCCAAACCATTCCTCAAACAATACAACTGCAAAATACAAATAGCAAAATAAGCGGCTTTGTTTTTGGTATAGACTATGGAATTAGTATAGGGCCGGGTAAAAACTTTAAAGTGCTCATAGGTGGGGGTTTTAATGCCGGCAGATTAAAATTATATGAAAACAATCAAATAGATTTAAAGAACCCGTTTTTTTCGCCAAAAATTTGCATTCAGCCGAAAATTGCTATAAAGCGGTTTGTTATTTCTTTCAGGGCCGAATATGATTTTGATATTTCAAATACAGCATGGGAAAAAAAGTCTCGCTCAAGTATTAATAAAATTAACATTTCTAATTTTAAACAAAATTGCTTTACCCCACAATTGTGTATAGGAATGTTAATTTAGGAATTAAAAAGCAGCTTTTTACCTGAATTAAATTAATAAAAATCACATAAAAAATTAAATTACCTAATCATTAACACTTTTTTAAAATTTCTTACATATAAATATAACTATATGTTTATCAATAATTTAAATTATGACAATTTATGCTTATGTGTTATCAACATTTGTGAAAAATAAAAAGACGGTGGAGGATGGCTTATTGATAAATTTACCAACAATGACTATTATGAAAAACAAACTGGCAGCTAAGTGCAGAAAAACTAAGCTCCGAGCTTTTACTTTAATGGAAGTGTTAACAACGTTAATTATTATTGGCATTGTTATTTCATACGCCATGCCCGATAACACATCTCTTATTGTTGAGGCCAAAATGATGGAGGCTCAGGGGCAACTAAAACATGTGGTTACGTTAGAAAAGCTATATCATGCTAAATATTCAAAATACAGTCCTGATTTTAAAGAAATGCGTTATACTCCTCCCACTCTTGTTACAGATGGCGGAAATGCCAATTATAAAATTGAGATTGTAGAGGCAACATCAAACACTTTTAAAATTAGAGCAACATCGGTTAGTGATTTTGATGGAGATGGTGTTTTTAATACTTGGGAAGTTAATCAAGATGATAAAATGACCGAAGTTACCCAAGATTAATGAGTGCGATAATACTTGACCTTATGACCACCGTTACTTGCTTTTTTACAATTTATCAGGATTTTAAAAACAGAAGCGTAAATGTTTATGTATTGGTTAGTTTTATTGCTTTAGCATTATTACAGCTTATAAGCAATTATCAATATCATGCTTTAAAATATGCAACTGTTAACCTGGCCATTTTGTTAAGTATTTTTATTTTACAAACAGTATTTATCTCTATTAAAAAAAAACGTTTAGTAAATCCTGTTAATAAAACAATTGGCTTGTTTGATATATTGCTTTTGGTATTATTGTGCTGTTGGTTTTCGCCCAAAAATTTTCTTTATTTTTTTATAGGCTCTTTAACTGTAGCCTTATTTCATGTTGTGTTTCAAAAAATATTTGTAAAAAAAAATACCCTGTTTATTCCTTTAGCGGCATATATCTGTATCTTTTTTTTAGTTTGTATGGTAGTAAAAAATATTTTTCAATTAAATTTTTATGACGATAGTTTTTTTAAAGCAGTTGCTGGCAAAATGATATGAAGACAGAAGAAAAACTACATATAAATTTAGATATTTTAAATATTCTTAACCCCGAACAAGCCTGGGCATACCACATTGTGCCTAAGTCCGAAGAAAATGGCTGTATTGAACTGTATATTGACGAAACTAAATTATCTGACGGCGTTGATGTTGAATTAGAAATACTTTTAGGGAAAAAAATCAGTACAATTTCTACATCTGCCGATGTTGTTCAAAAAGCACTTAACCAGTATTACCGTAAAAAACAAAGGCAAAATAATATTAAAGCCGTTGATTCGGCTATTAACTCACCCGAGAGTTTTTTAAATAGTATTATATGTGAGGCACGCGAGTTAGGGAGTAGTGATATACATTTTGAAATGTATGAGGGCGCTTGCCGGGTTAGAATTAGGATTGACGGTCAATTGGTAGAAAAATATAAAATCAGCAAAGAAGAGTATGAAGTGCTGGTTAACAAAATAAAAATTGAATCGAACCTGCTGATTGAAGAGAAGCGTTTGCCACAGGACGGGAAAATAGAATTTAATTTTAACGGGTATAAGTTTGATATTCGTGTTTCTACAGTTCCTGTTCGTAATGAGGGAGAAAAAGCTGTGCTTCGTATTTTAGATTCTGATGCAAGTCAATTATCCATAAACGATTTAGGTTTTAGCGAACTCGATTTAAAACATTACTTAACGGGTATAAAAAAAACACAAGGCATTGTTTTAATAAGTGGTCCAACAGGGTCGGGTAAAACAACTACATTATATGCAACTCTTAAACAACTTAATCAAACCCGAACAAATATTTTAACGGTTGAAGACCCTATAGAATATACTTTAGCCGGTATTAATCAGGTTCAGCTAAGAGAAAATATAGGCTTAACTTTTTCGCGCGTATTAAAAAGCTTTCTGCGTCAAGACCCCGATATTATTATGGTGGGTGAGATTAGGGATAAAGATACGGCCGAAATTGCCATTAGGGCTGCACTTACCGGGCACTTGGTTTTATCTACTATACACACCAATTCGGCCTGGGGTATTGTATCTCGTATGATTGACATGGGTATACCGGCTTATCAAATTGCAGCAACTTTAAACACTGCCGTGGCCCAACGCCTGTTAAAATGTTTGTGCCCTGAGTGTAAAGAAAAATCAAAAGAAGAAATTACCTTTCCAAAAGGTTTTGTAGCACCCTACGCAGTACAACATCATTACATTGCCAAGGGCTGCGAGTATTGCTATTTTACGGGTTACCGAGGGCGTAAAGCAATTTATGAAGTAATACCCATTGATGCCGAATTATCAAATGATATAAAAAACAATATTTTTAATGTAGATGATTATTTAAAAAGCATTGGCATAAAAAACCTTAAAGAGAATGCTTTTGAATGGTTTGCCATAGGCGAAACCTCACTTGATGAAATTTACCCAATCTTATTAAACAACTAATGCGTATCCGTTCCCTATATATATTTATATTTTTTAGTATCTTTTTTGCACTAAACATTTTTTCGCAAGACAGGATAGAAGTTTTAGACCAAAAACTAAAAGAGCTTTCTAAAACAGTTCCTCAGTTAAAAGAAAAAGTAGAGTTTTCTTTAAATGGTTCTTCAATTCAGGAGTTACTAACAGGTATTGCAACGCTTCATAATTTAAACGTTACCGTTGACCCATCAGTAACAGGTAAAATTTACAATAATTTTACTAATGTACCTGTATCCGAAGTATTTATTTTTCTTTGTAAACAGTATAATTTAGATATTGTTTTTACGGGTTCAATCATGTACTTCACTCCGGTTCCTCAAGCTCCGGTTGAACCAAAAAAAGTGCTTGCAAAACAACTTCAAATAAGTTACGATGTGGCAAAATCACAGATAAGTTTTGATTTACAAAACGATAGCTTATTGTTAGTATGTAAAGAAATTACACGTAAAACAGGCAAAAATATTATTTTGTCGCCTGAACTTACCGGCAAAACCGTTAACTCGTTTATTCAGGACTTACCACTTGAAACGGCACTCGAAAACCTGGCTTTTGCAAATACATTAGCTGTTTTTACAATTGATGGTGGTAAAACTTACATGATTGAGAAAGCAGATAAGCCTGCTGATAAAAGCAATAGCCCTAAACAAGGCAACGGGGCAAACAATCAACCCGGGCAAACAAGTGGTTTAACTGTAAAATCTGATGCACCTGATAAAGTTTCTTTAAATGTTGTAAACACGCCTATTGCAGATGTATTAGCGTCGGTAACTTCTAAAATGAATAAAAGTTATTTTCTTTTTTCAGAATTAAAAGGAAATATAT
>DATFTU010000614.1:0-8259 GCA_035261565.1 Bacteroidia bacterium | reverse complement strand
AAATGTTTTTTCATTAACTACCGGCATTTCCCATTTATCAAATTCAATTCCTAAATCGCGTTCAATCCAGGGGTAACTATTTTCTTGACCAATGGCGCAAAGCACATCATCAGCTTCAAAAAAAACATCTTCGCCACCCACCGGAACTAATTTTCGTTTTCCGTTTTCGTAAACCGGTTTTACTTTCTCAAAGGTCATACCTTTTAGCTTTCCGTTTTCAACCACAAAGGCTTTTGGTACATGGTTATCAATAATAGGAATATCCTCGTGCATGGCATCTTCTTTTTCCCAGGGTGATGCTTTCATTTCAGCAAAGGGGCTTCGTACAATAACCTTTACATTTTCGCCACCCAACCGGCGCGATGTACGGCAGCAATCCATAGCGGTGTTACCACCACCCAATACAATAACATTTTTACCAATTTTATTAGTATGCTCAAAAGCAACACTGGCTAACCAGTTTATACCAATATGAATATTTGCGGCACCTTCTATACGGCCAGGCAAATCACTTAAATCTCTTCCCTTAGGAGCACCTGTCCCAACAAAAATGGCATCGTAATCTTTAGTCAGCATATCTTTCATGCTGGTTACATAATGATTGAAATGAGAGTGGATGCCTAAATCTAAAATATAATTTACTTCTTCATCAAGTACAGTTTCGGGCAAACGGAAAGATGGAATTTGGCTGCGCATAAAACCGCCGCCTTTATGCTGCTCATCATACAAATGCAACTCGTAACCAAGTTGAACTAAATCTCTTGCTACAGTTAAAGAAGCAGGGCCTGCACCAATTAAAGCCACTTTTTTACCATTTGGTTTAAAAGGGCCTTTAGGCATTAAACTTTTTATGTTACCACCTTTATTATCAGCTGCCACACGTTTTAAACGGCAAATGGCAACGGGTTCTTCCTCTACACGTCCACGGCGGCAGGCAGGTTCGCAAGGCCTATCGCAAGTTCGGCCAAGCACACCCGGAAAAACGTTCGAATCCCAGTTAATCATATAAGCTTCATCATACTTGCCATCGGCAATAAGCCTTATATACTCTGGCACAGGCGTGTGTGCCGGGCAGGCATACTGACAGTCAACAACTTTATGAAAATATTCGGGGTTTTTAATATCGGTTGGTTTCATAAACTTATTTAAATTTTAAAAATACGTTGTAAGATTATTATAATCTTACTTGTTACTCAAAAATAATATTTTTTACGAAACCTGAAAGAAAAACAGAAAGCAAATTATAACTCTTTCATCAACACATTATAAAGCTCAATCATTGATAAAATATCAGCTTTATGTACTTTTTCATTAGGCGAATGTACATGCTCTTCGGGTGCGCCAATAAAACACCAATCCCAGGGATATTCAGACATTTGAAGTTCTTTAGCATCGCTGCCGCCGCTTCCTTCAACCTCTAACTGAAAAGGAATTTTAGATTTTTTAGCAATTGAAATTATTTTGTTGACATAACTCTTTCTTGGTATTAAACTATCGCGCATGCTGATTGCAACACCATTACCATACGTAACACCTTCTGTAATCCATGTGATATCTGATATAAGAGCCTGTTTAATTTTATATTTATCCTGCAAGAATTTTTGAAGATATGATACACTTCCTCCGCCATGTTCTTCCCAACATGAAAAAACAATAGCACCATCTTTTAAGGTTTCGGCGGCTTTTAAAGCATTGAACACTCCTAATCGGTTATCCATATAACAACATTGCACAAAATCTTTAGTTTCGCGCCAGTTTGGTTTAAAAGTAAGTTCTGTACCTGTACTAAACCTATGGGTTGATTTGTATTCTAATTTGTCATGAGAGCTAACCAATGTAGCCTTATTTCCTTTTTCATCTACCAAATGAAAGCCATTATCTGTTCGCGGGCCGCCGATTCTTACTAACTGCTTACTATAACGTACCGTAAATCCAATACTATCTATATGCGCAAAAATAGCAGTGCGTGGTTTACCAAAAACCAATATAATACAATCCTGAAAATTATCTCCGGCATAAATAGTAGGTTTATGTTTCCAGTTCTTTTTTTCTTTTTTAATATAATTCAGTAAAAAATCTTTCATACCCGCTTCGTTACCCGATGGAGCATGTATGGCACACATAGTTTTTAGTAAATTGAAATCCAGTTTATTCATAAGGAATGTGGTGGTTGTTTTCTTTTTAGAAAAGTACGCAATTTTTTGGTGAAAATTTTTATAATTTATTAGGAAAAGCTATAAAAGCAATAGCAACAATACTTAAAACCACTCCGATAATATTTTTAAGAGACAGTTTTTCGGCAAAAAATAAATACGCTAAAAAAGTAGAGCCAAGTACTACGCTTACATTAAATACCGGATAAAGCACCGAGCTTTCCATAAAATTGGCATCAATGGCTTTCATAATAAAATAAATGCTAAATACATTGGGTACACCCAATATAATACCGGCAATTACAGTCTTTTTTATATCTATACTCTTCTTGTCTTTATAAAAAAGTAAGAAAGCAAGTAAGCCAACAAAGCCGGCGGAGTAAAAAGAAAGGCTGGAAAAACAAGTTGCTTCTGCTTCAGAGTGTACCAGTACTTTTTGCGCGTAATTAACCAAAGCATCTATAATACCGCTTCCCAAAAAAACGGCTAAAGGCAATATATAATTCTTTTTATCTGAAATGCTTTCTTCTTTTTTATTGGAAGCTGAAACCAAAAAGACAGATATTAAAGCAATAATTATTCCCAGTATTTTAAATAAGTGAGGAGTGTCTTTATAAATAACAAATGCTAATAGTACAGGTATAACCACGCTCATTTTATTAGCTACTGATGCAACTGAAACGCCCATTTTTTCAGTAGTTTTTGAGATTAAAAAAAAGATAGTAACAAACAACGAGCCTAAAAACAAAGCAGGAAACCAAAGATGAGTGGCCTCTAAATAAATAGTTTTAGGTGTAGTAAAAAACAGCGAAATGCTGCCTGCTACAAAGTAATTTATAATAATAGCAGGAAACGAGGCTACATTAAACTTTTGATACGACCTTATTATAAGCAACAGTAAAATGTTGCAACAAACACTAATAACCAAATAAAACATAAATAGTTACCGGCGGATTAAGAAATATAAGAAAGCTTCATCATATTGGTTCTGCCTTTTTCTTTCATTGGCATACTGGCAATATTTATAACCAATTCATCTTGCTTAACCAAGCCTTTTTCTTTTATATAAGTTTTTAAATCGGCAATGGTTTGGTCGGTGCTTTCGTACTTATTGTAATAAAAGCCACGCACGCCCCACACTAAACTAAGCGCAGTTAACAAAGACGGGTTATCGGTAAAAATATAAATGGCCGCTTTTGGGCGGTGGCTCGATAAACGGTAAGCCGTGTATCCACTATGTGTCATAGATATGATGGCTTTAACACCCGCTTGTTTAGCCAGGTTGCAGGCATTATAACAAATACTATCTGTTATAAAAGTGTTGGTTTTTATTTGGGGCTCGTAATGACGGTAATAAATGGATGCTCCATTTTCAACCTGGTGTATAATGCGGCGCATATACTCAATAACTTTAACCGGGTATTTACCCACAGAAGTTTCGGCACTAAGCATTACTGCATCAGCACCATCAAGCACGGCATTGGCAACATCGTTAACTTCGGCACGGGTGGGGGTATAGCTTGTAATCATGCTCTCCATCATTTGGGTGGCAATAATTACCGGCTTGCCTGCATTTACGCATTTAGTAACAATCATTTTTTGCAATAAAGGCACTTCTTCCATAGGCATTTCAACTCCTAAATCGCCACGGGCCACCATAATACCATCGGTTACATCTAAAATTTTATCAATTTCTTTAATGGCTTCCGGTTTCTCAATTTTGGCAATAACGCGGGCTCTGTTGCCTTTGTTGCGTATAATTTCTTTTAACTCAACAATATCAGTTACGCTGCGTACAAACGATAAGCCAATCCAATCAAAATCATTTTCAAGGGCAAAATCTAAATCACGTAAATCTTTTATGGTTAAACAAGGTAATGATATTTTTGTGTTGGGCAGGTTAACCCCTTTTTTAGAAGATAAAGTACCGCCGGAGATAATAATGCATTTTACTGCATCATTGCCATTAGTTGAAATAACCCGCAGATGAATTTTACCATCATCAATTAAAACAAGCTCATCAGCCTTTACATCTTTTGGGAATTGAGGATATGTAATATAAAGCAACTGATTAGTTCCTATACATTCTTTAGTTGTCATGGTTATTTCATGCCCATTAACTAACTCGATAGCATTATTTTCTACCTCGCCAATACGTAGTTTAGGGCCTTGTAAATCGGCTAAAATACCCACATGGCGGTTTAGTTTTTTATTTATTGCCCTTATGTTATCTACAGTTTCTTTAACAGCATCATAATTACCATGCGAAAAGTTTATGCGGCAAATATCAAGCCCGGCCGTAAACATACCTTCCAGCACTTCAGCACTTGCCGTAGCAGGGCCCATGGTGGCTACAATTTTTGTTTTGTGCGAAAATTCTATCATATATCTAAATTATTAAATTCTTTTTCGAAGATAAGGTTTCTACATCTATAGTTTGTATAGAAAGCGTAAAGGTAATGGTCTTTAGCTTGTTTTGTATATTATATATTTCTTGTTGGTGGTTATCGGCCTTTAAAATGAACAGAAAATCGGTTTGAGCTAATTCGGGCACTAACAAAAATTTTATATCCTCTCTTTTTTCATCAAATAAAGATGGGGGAGAAATTAACTTTTTAGATGCTGCCACCGTATTGCTGCTTTTATTTGATAACAATATAAACTCGCTTTGTTCTTCCTCATCCTGATACGAAAAACAAGAAAAGAGCAGGGGAGTGCCGGTGTTTTTGGTACTTAATTCGATAGATATATCCCGCACTAATTCAATATTTAACAAACGGTTAATTTCTATACACACTTTATAATCAGGTACATGGGCCGATATAGCCAGTAAAGAAAAATCGTAATCGTACTCGGTGTCTAAAATGTATTTAGGCATTTAGTAAGGGGTAGTAAAACTTGGCGTAGTAATTACATTGCTTTTATGCAAAGCACGGTCGTATATCCAAATGTCATACCTAAGATTATTTAAATCACACAATGTTGTATCTTGTAGGTATGGACCCGAACCCGGTTTATATTGGAAAAGATTTACAACAATCTGCCCGTTTAAACTTTTACTTTTAGTATTATTAGTTATATAAGGAATGCGGTAAGTGAAAATAGAGCTGTCTTGATAAGGGTTATGATTGCCATAAGAGTAATAAAAAGGAATATATTTATTTTGCGTTGGAGCCCAGCAATAATAACGCATATAAAAATCGTAATAACCAACTGTGCCTCTTGCATACTGATTTGAAGTATCACTTTGGTTTAGCCCCATATCGCCATCGGCATCCGAAAAATTAATGGTAATTATACCATTCGTTGCATCTGATGTGGTAAAACTTCCAAAAGTAATAATGGGAGGCGCAGGCGCAGGCGTGGTTTCTTTTTTACACGACCATGCCGCCAAAGCAAAAACCAGGGAAAAGCAAAATAGTTTTTTCACAAGCTAAAATTAACAATATTTTTGCTCCGTAATGAGCAGCAGCAAAAGTTTTTACGATAATTTAACAGCACGTGTTTTTTCTTTGCAAAAAGATGATACCAGTGGTTTTGAAAACCTTGCTTTAGAAATTTTTAAGTTACAATACACACATAATAAAATTTACAAAAAATTTGTAGACGCTCTTGAAGTAGAAGTTGCAAATGTAACCTCACTTACTAAAATTCCGTTTTTACCAATTGAGCTTTTTAAAACACAAAAAATTGTTACAGAATTTGCAGAGCTTAATAACCCTGTAACCTTTACCAGTAGCGGTACTACACAAACAGGCACCTCATTTCATTATGTAAACGATGTTATTTTGTACGAAAAAAGTTTTACTACATGTTTTAATTTATTTTTTGGTAACTCAACCGACTATTGTGTTTTAGCTTTACTCCCTTCTTATTTAGAGCGTACGGGTTCATCGCTTGTTTATATGGCTCAAAAACTGATTGATGAAAGCCGGCACCCAAAAAGCAATTTTTATTTAAATAATTACGATGATTTAATTAAAACTATTAATCAACTTAAGCAGCAAAAACAAAAAACATTGCTGCTTGGCGTAAGTTATGCATTACTTGATTTGGCTGATAAAAACATTTGGTTGCCTGATAACTTTATAGTTATGGAAACCGGTGGCATGAAAGGCCGCCGTAAAGAAATGCTGAAAGAAGAATTGCATGCTGTTTTAAAAGAAAAATTAAAAATAAACAGTATAACATCTGAATATGGAATGACAGAATTACTTAGTCAGGCATATTCTCTACAAAATGGCTTATTCCAAAACCCGCCCTGGATGCGCATTTTAACCCGTGATACTAACGACCCTTTTAGCTTTACCCCGGCTGATAAAACCGGAGGCATAAATGTTATTGATTTGGTCAATATAAATTCATGCTGCTTTATTGCCACCCAGGATTTAGGAAAAATACATTCAAATAATACTTTTGAGTTAATGGGGCGTTTTGATAATAGTGATATCCGTGGCTGTAATCTCTTAATAAATTAGAAATTATATCCTTCGTATTTTGTCTTCATAAAAGACTATTTATCTTTGCAACAAACATTTTTAGTGCACGATATAGAACCATATTATAACTGGAGGCATCTCTACATTGCAGCAGATGATGAGCAATCTCCTTTTTATGGACGAGAGTATAGCGAGATAGAATTTACGAATAGTATTTATAACTATGTTATTCACCCGCAATGGGATGATTTTGGGAGCGAAACCCTTTACATAAAAATACTATTTGTTGATTATGAAGAAAAATATTGTTTTATAGAGCTGATAGGCGAATGGAACGATGCCATTGGTAATGATATTATGTTGTTGAAACGTGACATTATTGATGAAATGGCAATATATGGCATAAATAAATTTATAATTATTGGGGAGAATGTATTGAATTTTCACGCCTCGGATGATAGTTATTACGAAGAATGGTTTGAGGATAATGGAAATGATGGTTGGATAATTTTTCTTAATTTCAGGGAACATGTTTTAAAAGAGTTTCAGCAACATAATATTGATTATTACTTTATATCGGGCGGAGAGCTGGATGATTTTAACTGGCGACGCTTTAGCCCGGGACAGGGGTTTGGCAACCTTCAAAAAATAATAGCAACACGTTTAAAATAATTACTTAATTTACTTTTTTATGAAAAAAATAGCATTACTAACATCAGGAGGAGATGCTCCCGGTATGAATGCCTGTATACGTGCTGTGGTACGCACCGCTTTACATCAAAATATTGAAGTGGTAGGGTTTAGGCATGGCTACGAAGGTTTAATACATGATGAGCATATTCAGCTAACTCATAAATCGGTAGCCAATATTATACAACGTGGGGGCACTATTTTAAAAACATCGCGTAGTCAGCGTTTCAGAACTGATGAAGGGTTGCAGCAGGCTGCCAATAATTTAAAAAAACATAATGTTGATGGCTTAGTAGTTATTGGTGGAGATGGTACATTTACTGGGGCTATAGCTTTATCTCAAAAAAGTAACATTCCTATTGTTGGTTGCCCGGGCACTATTGATAATGATTTAGTGGGCACTGATTTTACGATTGGTTACGATACAGCTATAAACACCGTTATTGATGCTGTAGATAAAATACGCGATACGGCCGAAAGCCACGACCGTGTTTTTATAGTTGAAGTAATGGGCCGCGATGCGGGTTTAATTGCCTTACGCAGCGGCATTGGCTCAGGAGCTGAAGCTATTTTAATACCGGAAACAAAAAATGATATTCAAAAATTGATAGAAAGGTTAAAGGCCAGCAGGAAAGATAAATCGAGTAAAATAATAATTGTTGCTGAAGGCGATGAGAGTGGGGGAGCTTACAAGGTGGCTGAAATACTTAAGGAGTTTTTTCCTCAGTTTGATATGCGAGTTAGTATTTTAGGGCACATACAACGTGGTGGCTCGCCAAGTTGTATGGAGCGTGTAAATGCAAGTATTATGGGCTATAATGCCGTGCAGGCTTTATTGCAGGGCAAACAAAATGTTATGATTGGTATTGTAAACAAACAGGTAACATATACCCCTTTTGATAAAGCAATTAAACATACCCAAGCTTTAAATGCCGATATGCTTAAAATGATGGAAATTCTTTCGGTTTAAACGTTTG
>DATFTU010000613.1:0-5684 GCA_035261565.1 Bacteroidia bacterium | reverse complement strand
TGGCATTACGTCTATTTCTGCGATAAACTTCATGAGTTATTAAATTAATGTGCGAATATACTGATTATGCTTGTTTAGTTTTGGCTTACCTTATTTTTTGTTATAAAATTATTTACCACACTCATTAATAAATAAACGGTTATTATTAAGGGAATAGCCATAAACTTAAACACTATTAACAGTATAAGCGATAGGGCTATAAGTATAAAACGTATTTGGTTGCCTTGCCAGCCGAACGACTTAAATTTTAATGAGAATAAGGGCAATTCGGCTATTAATAAAAAGCTAAATACAAGTACTAGAACGATTAGTACCCAATAGTTGCTTGCCAAGGCCAAAATAGGATTACTTGACACGTTTACCAATAGCTCAAAAGGATTTTTATCTGCCGCATATTCATTAGTAATTTGTTTTAGTACCAACGGAATAGAGCAAAAAAACATAGCATTGGCAGGAGTTGGCAATCCAATAAACGATTCAGTTTGGCGGGTATCGTTATTAAACTTGGCAAGCCTGATGGCAGAAAATATGGGAATAATAAAAGCTATATAAGGTAAATAGTTTGAATCGAAATTTGATTTTTCCAAAAGATCACCAGCTTTAAATATAATTTTATTAAAGCTTACAGGATCAAATACATTTAAATTGTCTAAGTATAAAGCCTGATATATTAACTTGTAGGTTAGGAAACCAGGCACCACACCAAAGGTTACCATATCGGCAAGGCTATCTAAATCTTTGCCAATAGGCGATGCCACATGCAACATACGGGCGGCAAAACCGTCAAAAAAATCTAACACAGCAGCAATGCCCACTAAATAAGCCGCCCAAACTAAATCGCCTTCAAAAATTTGTACAATGGCCAGGCAACCACAAAGCAGGTTTCCGCAAGTAATGGTGTTAGGTATATTTCGCCTTATTTTTTGCATAAAACAGAGCTCAAAGAAGCAAATAATTTTTGGGTTTTTACAGCTAAAAAATACCAACATTTTCAATCTGAATTGTTAGCAATTTATATGGAAAAATAGCTTTATTTAAGTATCTTTACTGGATATACATTTTATATGGAAGAAGCAGTAAAATCAGCAGAAAATAAAACATACGGCGCCGAGAGCATTCAGGTACTTGAAGGATTAGAGGCAGTTAGAAAAAGACCCGCCATGTACATTGGCGATATTGGCTTTAAAGGCTTACATCACTTAGTTTATGAGATAGTAGATAACTCGATTGATGAGGCCCTTGCAGGGCATTGCAAAAACATACATGTTGCTATTTTAGAAGATAACTCGATACGTGTTAGAGATGACGGGCGTGGTATACCAACAGAAATACACCCGAAAGAAAAAAAATCGACCCTTGAAGTTGTAATGACCGTGTTACACGCTGGTGGTAAATTTGATAAAGACAGTTATAAAGTATCAGGTGGATTACACGGCGTGGGTATGTCGTGTGTAAACGCCTTATCTATACACATGAAAACTGAGGTACACCGCAACGGTAAAATTTATACCCAAGAGTACAGCTGTGGTAAACCTTTATTTGATGTAAAAGAAGTTGGCACAACAACTGATAGAGGTACCATACAAACTTTTAAGCCCGATTTAAGCATATTTACCGTTGCTGAGTATAATTACAGCACTCTTGCCGCACGTATGCGCGAACTTGCTTTTTTAAATAAAGGCATACGCATTACATTAACCGATGAGCGCCATAAAGATGAGAACGGAACTTTTGTTGGCGAAGAATTTTTCTCAACCAAAGGAATTGTTGAATTTGTAACTTATTTAGATAGTGCAAAAGAGCATTTAATATCAGAACCGATTTATGTAGAAGGAGAAAAACAAGGTATTCCGGTAGAAGTTGCCATGTTGTATAACACAGGCTATAGCGAAAATATGCAGAGTTATGTAAACAACATTAACACGCACGAGGGTGGTACGCACTTAGCCGGTTTCCGCCGTGGGTTAACACGTACATTAAAAAACTACGCTGAGAAAAACGGATTACTATCAAAAGTAAAAATAGAAATTAGCGGAGATGATTTTCGTGAGGGTTTAACGGCTGTTATATCTGTTAAAGTACAAGAACCACAATTTGAAGGGCAAACTAAAACCAAACTGGGTAATAACGAAGTTATGGGCGCGGTTGATATGGCTATTAGCGAAGCACTTTCTAACTACTTAGAAGAAAACCCTAAGCAGGCACGCACTATAGTAGATAAAGTTATTTTAGCAGCAACTGCACGCCACGCTGCCAGAAAAGCACGCGAAATGGTGCAACGCAAAACCGTTATGACCGGTGGAGGCTTGCCTGGTAAATTAGCAGACTGTGCAGATGATAACCCGGAGGCATGCGAGCTTTATTTAGTAGAGGGAGATTCGGCTGGTGGAACGGCCAAACAAGGCCGTAATCGTGCGTTTCAGGCTATATTACCTTTACGTGGTAAAATATTAAACGTAGAGAAAGCCTTAGAATATAAAATTTACGACAACGAAGAGATTAAAAATATTTTTACAGCACTGGGCGTATTTAGAGGAACGAAAGAAGATGAGCGTGCATTGAATATTGATAAGCTGCGTTACCACAAAATTATTATTATGTGTGATGCTGATGTGGATGGCTCACACATTACTACATTGATTTTAACGTTCTTCTTCCGCCATATGAAAGAGTTGTTTGAGCGTGGTTACATTTATATTGCCACACCGCCGCTTTACCAGGTTAAAAAAGGAAAAGACCAACGCTATTGCTGGACTGAAGAACAACGTGATGCTTTTGTAAAAGAATTAGGCGGCGATAAACCCGATAGCGTAAACATACAACGTTACAAAGGTTTAGGAGAAATGAATGCCGAACAATTATGGAGCACTACTATGAACCCTGAATCGCGTACACTACGTCAGGTATCAGTTGAAAATGCCGCAGAGGCCGACCGTATTTTTGCGATGCTAATGGGTGACGAAGTGCCGCCACGCAGGGAGTTTATTGAAAAAAACTCTAAGTACGCAAGAATTGATGCTTAATATATAACGTAATTAAACAAAAAAGCTCCTTCAAAAGAAGGAGCTTTTTTGTTATCAGCTATTAAAATTATGACAGAAACTTTACATTATGCTATTTCTACCGACGGAACTAAAATTGGTTACCGTAAAATGGGCAGCGGGCAAGGCTTAATTATTTACCATGGGGCAGGGCGAATTTCACAGAATTATAAAAAACTTGCAGAAGAACTTGCCAACATATATACAGTTTACATTCCTGATCGTAGAGGGCGCGGATTAAGCGGGCCAATGGGTGCCAATTATGATCTAACAAAAGCAAGCCAAGATTTAATTTCAATTATTAAAGCTACTGATGCCGATTTTATTTTTGGGCACAGTGCGGGTGGGCTAATTACACTTGAGACAATGCTTTTAAATTCTGTCAAGAAAATTGCCGTTTATGAACCTCCTATTTCTGTTAAAGGCTCTCTTCCATCTGCCTGGCTTGCAGGTTTTGAAAAAGCTTTAGAAAAAAAACAATTTAAAAAAGCCTTGGCAATTTCTCTTAAAGGATTAAAAGTACAAGAGGAAATAACTAAAATGCCTTTTTGGTGTCTTATGCTGCTAATTAATATACTTGCATTAGCTGAACGTAAAAAAGAAAAAGGAATCAGGATGCTTGATTTATTACATACGTTACCACCCGATATGAAAATGGCTATGGAACTTGACTCGAAATATGAACGATATAGATACATTACCATTCCAACACTTTTAATGGCAGGCTCAAAAAGTCCGTCTTATTTTCATGAGAGCGTAAAAGAATTGGAAAATACATTACAACAGTCTACAACAAAAATATTTGAGGGATTTGACCATTATTCACCTGAAGAAAAAGTGAAAGGAATTTCTGAAACGCTTAAAGAATTTTTTAGCGGCAAATAATCCTACTACAAAAAAGTTTTAAGCCACTCAACAGCATCAGTTTTATTTGTAAATATTTTAGTGGGGCGCCCCGGTTTATTAAATTTAAGATAAACGCTTCCTATTAACTTATGCCCTAAGCTAACTGCCACATAAGCATCGGCTAAAGATAAAGGGCAGGATTCTTTTTTAGCCCAAAAAGCCCTGGTATCATCCGGCGGTATAGCAAATTCGTCAAGCGTAATTAATAATGGAGCTTTTTGGTTGTTTAACATTTTAGCCATTACTACATTAAATTGCTTAAGTGAATCAACATCAAAATTAATAGCGCTTGAAGTATGCGAGTGTAAAATACCATCGCTGCGCAATTTAATTGTAAATGCTCCGCAAATTTCCCACGCTACAATATCAACTTCTTTATTTTTAACCGAGCTTACCATATTATTTATACTATTGAAAAGCTATATTAAAGATAAACATTTTATATCGTATTTAAAATATAAAAATAACAATCTATCTCATAAGCAATTGAATAAATGGAGGCTTTGTTACCTGTAATTAAATTACAGAAAATAAATCTCTTTATTGTTAATGTTCTACAATAATTTTTTTGGTAGAAATGAGTTGACCTGATGTAAAAACAATCTGATATACCCCACTTGCCTGTAGGTTAATTTTAAAGTAGTTGCTTTTTTCTGATGATTCGAAAACTTTTTCGCCTAATAAGTTATATATAACCAAGTTTCCTGGCTCCTCTTTATTAGCATCAATTACTATATAACCACTGGTTGGATTAGGAAATACATTTATATAATTATTATTACTAACTTGCTGTATACCCATTAATTGAGAATTGTATTTAGCTATATAAGAGTTTTGATAAGGTGGTGTGTTAACATAGTTTGTGGCAGAACTTGGGTCAAAATCAACATTACCGGTAGTTTGGCCTGTTATCCATATATTACCTATAGCATCGCATGAAATTGCAGCCCCCACATTATATGTACTATCGCAGCCGGCATTAAATGCCCAACCAAAGTTACCACTACTATCATACTTAGCTATAAAAATATCCTGATAGCCATTAGCTACTAAATTGGCGCTTGCCACAGGATTAAAATTAGCTGTACCACTAAAATCTCCGGTTACTAAAACATTAGCATCAGCATCGGTTGTTATACCATAACCCGCATTTGCATTAGTAATACATTTAGCCCAACTATTAATTCCGTTAGTATTATATTTGGCTATAAACATACTTTGCGTACCTGCTGATAAAAGATTTGTTGAAGGCCCTGGAGCAAAATCGGCATTACCACCAAAATACCCTGTTACCAGTATATTATCCTTATTATCCGTATTTATTGATAAGCCAGTTGCCTGCGACCATCCACCCGGGGTGCCAATATCAAAAACCCACAAATAGTTTCCGTTTTCATCGTATTTAGCTACAAAAATATCTGATACTCCTTTAACAGTTAAATCATGTATTGCCGATCCGGGATTAAAATCGGCAGTAGCGCCAAAGGATCCTGTTAATAAAATATTCCCTTGGCTATCTGTAGTAACAGAGGCACCTGAGGTTGTACTGGTTGAATCTGTAATGCTAAAAGCCCAAATATAGTTACCACTACTATCATATTTGGCTACAAATAAATTTTGATAGCCTCCCGGAGCTATTAAATTATTTGTAGCAGGCCCGGGGTTAAAATCAAGAGTATCTTGAAAAGCACCGGTTACAATAATATTTCCGTTTACATCACCAGCAAGGGATATTCC
>DATFTU010000612.1:0-4239 GCA_035261565.1 Bacteroidia bacterium | reverse complement strand
GTATCAAAAGCGGGCAATAACTTTTCGTTTTACAACCCCGCCTGCACCACTTGTTTAATTGACTCTCCTCCGGCGCCGGCCAAGCCTTATTTATGGCAGGCACAAAAACCATATGCTATAAAATATGCAACCAATGGCCAGTATGGTACACAAGTAGTACGTCAAAACCCAGTGTATGCACCAACCGATAGCGTCAACAAAAAAATGCGGGCTAAATTAGCATCCATCAATTCTGTATTTGCTAACTACCGCCTTATAGGCTCGCAATGGAGTTTAAAAACCGAAACTTACCCTGCACAACAACTTTTTATACCCGATACGCTGGCAAACACCACCTTAGAAACCTATATACAAAACTCAGGTTGTACCCAAACCTGCCACATATTTGCTAAAGATGCCGTTGATTCTTCATCCGATTTCAGTTTTCTGCTATCGCACGCAAGGTCGCAAGCTTATTTAAAAGCACTTAATAGTAAACACAAATAAATTTGGTTTTGTTGCATTACTGCTAAGTAGAAAAGAGGGAAGAGTTCATCTTCCCTTTTTTATTTCCTTGCCCGCTCATTCAAAACCAAATCAAGCGTATTAAGTGTTGCCTGTAAATGTGCCTGCAATTTGTTAACCTGTTGTTGCAGCAGTATTTTATCGCAGGCTAACTCAATTTCGAGTTTGGTTTTTGGGCTTTTATTTTTCATTACAGGCAAATATAATCAATAAAATCATTTCTTGTCTTATTTGACATGAATTTATTTTAAAGAAAAGTCAAATTTGACTGTGGCCAAAAAACAATCTTCTCTTACCGAATTACAAATAATCGGGTTAAACATTCGCAAAATTCGCGAAACCCAGAATATTTCGCGCCTGCAATTAGCTTACGAAATTGATACCACCGAAAAGCAATTAAGCCGTATTGAATACGGAGAGATAAATAGTGGAGTAATGAGTTATATAAAAATAGCTCGCGCTTTAAATGTTCCTATTGATGAGTTATTTAAAAAAGTTAAATTCTAACTCCCGCCGTCTAACGCATTCTATTTTATTATTATAATACTAACCAGCGTTTTTATTCTTCCAGTTTATTTTACAAATAAATAACGGCTCGTTGCGGGTTACTTGGCAAGTACTTTACTACATACTTATTGCCTTTTTTTAAATGTGGGTATTGCCTGCGTCTGCTTTTTTCTCCAAGCGTTGTTCCTATTTCCTGAAATTTGGTAAACACAGTATCTTTTGCTACGGCATTTGTTTTTTCTTTTTTTACCAGGTAACTAAATTCTATTCCTCCGTTCCACACCAGCGGGCTAATATGTAAAACCGTTCCTATAGTTTCAACATAAGGTTCGTTAGGCAAAAACATAGGTTTATCTTCATATACTAAGTATTTAGATGGCTTGCTGGTATCATATACCATCACAAATTTTTCTCCCTTACAAAGTTTTGGAATTATGGGCGAGCCAATGTCAATCTTCATCTCACCAAACCTACGATGCACACCATCTATCGTAAAATCAATTTCTGATACCGATTGCGGATAACGTTCGCGTGTTTTCCAGGTATTGGGTTCTGTAACAGTTGCCACCGTGTATGCACGCAAACTTTTACTAATAGGTATTTGGCACGATACCAATAGTAAACAACTCTGCATAAGTAAAACCCCGTGTATAATTTTTGTTTTCATAACAACAAGTAACTAACAACAACCTTGCCATGTGTTTTTAACCAGACAAAAAAACTATCTGGTTTTTATTTCCTTAACAAATGTTAATAAAGCGTTTGTGGTATGGGCTTTGGTAAACACCCTAAAACACAGCTTATGAAATACCCTGTACAACTCTGCCAAACTACACTGCTAATAAGCCTGCAACTAATTTGTTTGCACACAAAAGCTCAAACAATCAATCCTGTCAATCGACAAACAAACTACAAAACCAAAACGCAGCCCAAAGTGCGCCGCCAAAAATATTTTACGCTGGGCTTTAATGCAGGTGCTATTGGCTGGGCGCCATCTACGGCAACCAACATTAGTGGGTATGATAATATGCTTTCGCGCACACTTAACTCGGGTTTTGGTATTGTTACCTATGCAAACGGCGCTAAAGGCATTAGCATAAATGCCAACACATCGTTAGGTATTAATGGTGGTTTTATGTGGCACGATAAAAACAAAGATGCTTACACCAGCATCGAACTTGAGTTGCAAGCCAATAAAAACAGCTATCAGTTTAATTACCCCTTTCAGTACAAATGGAAAGGAGACAGTATCGGGCAATGGATAGAGCAGGATAAATACATAAAATATTCCATTGCTTTAGAGCGTGCCTGGTGCATTGGGCAAAGCCGGTTTTTAGGCGGCAATAAATATTGGTACATACGTGGTTCGTTTGGGCAAACGGCTTTTCATCATAATGCCGAAGATGGTTACTTCACTCCTATTAAACAAAACTTTGCCGAAGACTGGACCGAAAACGGAACAGGCATGAAAACCCTGATTACAGCAGCCGCTAAAAACACGTACATGCTTAGTGCCGAAATGGGCATAAAACAATTTACCCTTAGCAACAACCGTTCATTAGCTATTGGCCTGGTTTATTACGCGCCTTTTACAAACACATTTACGCAGCAATACACTTTTTATAAGCAGGGCACCGAGGTTGGCAAAAGCAGCATAGCGTATAACGGGGGCACGCTTATGTGTAACCTGCGCTACACAATTAATTACCACATAACTAACAAACCTGCAGATACAACAACCGTACGACCTGAGGATTGGGTAAGCGTAAAAAAAATAAACGGGCGCCATGTTGATGTACAAAAAACAATTACCGTACCAACCGATTTGGTTACTGCCTATGTGTGGGACGAAGGTTTGGTTGATGGCGACCAAATATCACTTTATCTAAACGGCCAATTAATTTTAGAAAACTACACGCTTGCCAAAGCAAAAAAACAAATTCCGTTGCATTTAGTGGCAGGCACAAATTATTTAACCATGCAGGCCGTAAACCTGGGTACCGTACCGCCCAATACAGCAGCCATTGAAATTGACGACAGCAACAGTAAACGCCATCAAACGTTAACTCTAATATCTGATATGCAAAAAAGCGGATCTATAAAAATTATCTATAATCCCTAAGCAACTAAATAGCAAGTCGTATGAAAACGTATACGCACTTATACCAAACCACGCTTATAATAGGTATGCAGGTTATTAGTTTGTGTAATGTAAAAGCACAAACAAATAATCAGCATAAAGTAATTTACACAACCAAAATGCAGGCAAAAGTGCGCAGGCAAAAATATTGCACAGCGGGTTTTAACGTGGGCTCAATAGGTTTGGCGCAGGCAAGTATAAATAACATAAGCGGCAATTCTCTTTTTATACGCACGCTTAATTACGGTTTTGGTACCGTTGAAGATACCAAAGGTCACCACGAGCTTGATTTAACCGCAAACACATCCATGGGTATAAACACCGGCTTTATGTGGCGCGACAAAAAACACGATTCCTTTACCGCCCTGCAAGCTGAGGTGCAAAACAACAAGGCCTGTTATCAGTTTAATTACCCGTTTTGTTATACCTGGCAGGGCAACAATGTAGTTCAATGGGTTGAAGAAGACCGTTATTTAAAATGCAATGTAGCTATAGAGCGTTGCTGGCATAAAGGCACAAGCGATTTTTCAGGTGGTAGTAAATATTGGTACTTCCGTGAGTCGTTTGGCGAAACTTTTTTTCATCGTGGTGTAGGTACAACACTGGCCAATAAAATAAGGATTGGCAATGGCGAAGATTTTACGGACAATGGTACAGGTATGAAAACACTCATAACATCTGTTCATCAAAACACTTTTATGTTGGGTACCGAGTTTGGCATAAGGCATGTTACCAAAAACCATCAGCACTCTTTTGATATTGGCTTGGTTTACTACGCACCATTTACAAGTACGTATACCGAGCAGTATGAGTTTTTTAAAAACGGTGCATCAGTAGGTAAAAGCAGCATAACATATAATGGCGGCATGTTTATAGCCAACCTGCGTTACTCGCTTAATTACCTCATAAAAAATAAATCGGATAGCGTAGCTGTAAAAATTAAAAATGAAATAGCCGCAGATAAACCCACACATAAAATAAACAACCGCCATGTTGAAGTGCAAAAAACCATGCAGGTGGCAACCGATTTGGTAACGGTTTCTGTTTGGGTTGGTGGGCTTGTTGATGGCGACCAAATATCTCTATAC
>DATFTU010000611.1:0-3404 GCA_035261565.1 Bacteroidia bacterium | reverse complement strand
TGCACCCGACCTTATAAATCCTTGCAATTTAATAACACTCGTTATTTGGTCTAAATCTTGTATGTCTTTTTTTACAATGGCAAGCAGCAGTATAACTGTGTCTCGGGCAGCTTGTTTGGCTTCTGCCTCTGTAACATCTTCTCCTGCCGTTCCCTGCAATTCGCTTACCCTTGCCGATACAAATAATAAATCACCCACCAATTTAGTACTCAAATAATTGGCAACAGGCGCTTTTGGTTGGGCCAGGCTTATGCCTATGCTGTTTAATTTGTCCTCTAATACGCTCATGTATATAATAAGTTTGGGTAAATATACACAGCACCTTATAATTTTAACTTTTTCTCCAAAATGTTAAGTCTATTTAACACCTCAATTAATATTTTATGGATATAAAAAATCTATTTTCGGCCTCGAAAAGTGAACACCATAAAGGAATTTTGATAGAGCAAATCCTTAACCGCTTTCAAAAAAATCAATAATCCTTAAATAACTACACATGAAAAAAACATTATTTACTCTTGCGTGTGCGCTTGGCTTAACTGTTTGCACGCAGGCACAAGTTGTGCTTCAAAGCGATTTCGAAACCTGGACCAGCCTACAGGCCGTTAACGGATGGGATGGTTCAAAAACCAACATCGTGGCAACGCCTGATAGCGCCCGTAAAGATAGTATTGGGCCATACCACGGTATGTATTGCGTAGCTTTAGTAAACCCAAGCACTACAGCAAAACGTTTTTCAACACAACCCATTGCAATAACTGCAGGCACAGTTTATAGTATCCGCTTTTGGGCCAAAGGTGTTGGCAGCATACGTACAGGTTTGCAGGGTGTAAAATATTCTACCGGTTTTGGTTACGAGTATGGCGCGTATATCTCAGTAAACTCTACAAGCTGGGCATCATATACCCAAACTTTGTTAGCCGATTCTACAAACGCTAACGCGCAGTTTTTATTTTCGGTTAAAAGCACTTCAGGTAATTTAGCTATTGATAGCGTTACCATAACCAATATAGGCTCTGCAACAAATACATCATTATATGGTGTGCAATACACAACGGCAACACCTGCCAACTCACCTTATATGAACAAGTATGTAACCACCGGTGGTATTGTTACAGCCGTATATCCGGCTACAGGTTCTCAATCGGGCTATTATGTACAAACTTCGGGTGCTAACGCATGGGCTGCTGTTAACGTATACGATTTTAACCACACCGTTGCCATTGGCGATAGTGTAATTTTCTCAGGTTATGTAGAAGAATATTATAACGAAACCGAAATTGAAAACGTAGTAAACTTCACTAAAGTTTCTTCGGGCAACCAGGCTAAAACACCTACAACGTTAGTTGCTTTCAATACCATCCAAAATGAGAAATACGAAGGCATGCTAATTAAAGCAAACGGTGTTACCGATAATCATTATAATGCGGCGCAAGCTTGGTACGTTTTTTCTGATTCAACTATTACCAACAGCGTAAACAGCGAAGATACCGTTGACAATATTATTTACACCTATGGTTACACACAAGGTAAAAAATACAACATTACCGGTGTAGTACATTTTGAATATGCTAACTGGATTGAGCCACGTAACATTAACGATATCGATTCTATCAATGTTATACAAGGTATTAAAACCAACCAAAACAATTATGCCGATGTAGTAGTATATCCAAACCCAAACAACGGTGCGTTTTCAGTTTCGGTTAATGTATTGGCCGACGAAAAAAACACCAGCTTTATTTTAACCGACCTTGCGGGCCGCGTAATTTATAAAGAGCAGTTAGATACACACACGGGGTTAAACGCATACCAAATAAACACCGGCAACATAGCTAAAGGCACTTATTTCTTCGAGATAAGCAATGCACAAGCTAAAACAGTTAAAAAAATTATCGTTCAGTAATTTTAAACTAAAACTTTAAAAAGCCTCTCAATTATTTTGAGGGGCTTTTTTGTTTTACGCAAGTTTAATGCTTAATTTTAATTGTGTTTTTATATAAAAACAATACGGATATGATTTTAATGGCAGGAAAAATGGCAAACAAATTTTTGTGTTTTGTATTCTTAATTGCATCATATGTAATGTGTGCTCAAGATAAATCAGATAGAGAAGTTTTTCCAAAAATGGATGAAAGAGCTATTTTAAAACCTAAAATAATTACCCAAATTGATAGTTTTTGCGCAGGTGCTAATCCCAAAGGAGATATTATGCCGTTTTGCATTTGGCTCAACAAAAATAGTATATCAGTTGAAGGGCGGAAACTATATGAGTTTAGGTTTGGATGTTATGGACAAGAGGGAGTTTATTTGTATAAAGAAGGGGATGATGTTTATTCTGCAAAAGTTGATTCAAATAAAATACTTCATACATTTAAATTATTTAATTTTTCTAATTTATATCAACCCGATACCATTCAAACTATTAAATACAGTACTAGCGCATTGAATAAATATTATCAAATAATAGAAAATATTCGTGTTGAAGAAAATGATACGGTTATTTGTTACAAGCTGTTTGAAAAAAGCTATAGGATTGAATATAAAAAGGGTAAGGTAACTCATGTTTCGCAAAAATATTTCGACACATGGGGCTCAGTTTATTATAAAATCATGGTATCTAAAAAGCACGGAATTATCAGAGTAAAAAAAGAAGAAAATTGTTACGCCGTTACTTATGAGTTAGATGGTTTACCAAACTATCAGCTGATTTGCAGAGATGAATAGTACTTCACTTTGTCTTCTATGGTTAACTAAAAACAATCAAAAAGTTTTTTTATCCCATACATTTTGTATGTTTACTAAAACAAAATACTTATGAATACTTTAGCACTTAGCACACAAAAAGCCTGCAACGTATTAATTAATGCCGGCCTCACCGAAGACGGAGTTTTAGGCAACGAATCAAATGCGGCCATAGCAAATTTAAAAACCAAACTGCAAACTATTTTTACCAAAAAAAATTACAACTGGGGCACCGGTAATTTAATAGGCATACGCATGAGCGATGTGTACACCAACGAGTTTACCGATTATGGCATAATAATAACCGACAACCAATTAATAGCGTATCCAAAATCAACCAAGCCGGGCTTAACGTATTTAAACCATCCTGATAATGCGGCAGGTTGCGCCTGCCTTAAAGAAGGGCAATACCACGGCATGTGGAATTTTGTAGATGTATATGGTGGCTGGACCGGCGACCCATACATGCAACAGGCCGCCAACTGCACGGTATACCGCGAGGTTAACCACGGCGCATCTATTAACCGCAATGCCGAAACAAACACAGGTGTATTTGGTATAAATTTTCACACCTGGAAAAACTTTAACAGCAACTTAGTGCAAAACCTTAGTGCCGGTTGCCAGGTTATGGACGAGAGTGTTTTAGTAGGCGAGCTTTT
>DATFTU010000610.1:0-3634 GCA_035261565.1 Bacteroidia bacterium | reverse complement strand
ATAAGGCGTTACTTCTTCTGCCCCAAACATTCGGGTAATAATTATATTATCAGTAGCCACCACTATTAAGGCAGTCGACTGAAAAAGAAAAAACATCACTCCCACTGTCATTAACTTTTTGGCATAACTAAAATCAACATATTTAAAAGATGGGGCATAATCTTTATAATAAGTTTTGTAAAACCAGGCTCCGGCAATAAAAGGCACAATAACATTTATTACGCCTATTGTTATAGCCAAATAAACCAATGAGCCCTGGGTTGTTTTGGTAAGAATATAAATTACTAATAACGATAACACGCTGCAAACTGTATTCAACGCCCCCGATATGGCTGTTTTTTGGTCGGCCAGCAGCACAGCACTAATTAACTTTACCACTAATTGTAAGCAAAATCCACTAAAAATAATAGCGGTTACCCGGGTTAATTCAGTCGCTTTTTCTTCGCTTACATTTAATATAGCCGCCCAATTTAAATAATGGTTAACTGCAAAAAACAGCATGCAAGCAGTTCCCATAATAATACTAAGCATGGTGTACGCAGTACTTAAATAAGTACGTGCAGCTTGTTTATTTCCATTAGCAACCGATTCGGCAAACTTGTTACGCAAACCATTTCCTAACCCAATATCCAGCAAACCAAACCAGCTAATAATGCTATATAAAGTAAGCCAAATGCCATAATTAACCGGTGTCAGGTAATTTATAGTAAGTGGCACTAAAACAAAGCTGGTTAAAATGCTTATGCCTTTTATTATAACAGATGCCAGTATGTTTTTTTTAGCCTTAACACTTCTGCTATGCCCTATGGTAAAATAAGCCTTTAAATTAAATTCTTTAATTTTATGAATTAACTCCATCCTCTTATTCTATCTCTTAAATATATTAGACTGAAGTTTTTTTACTAAAAACACGTTGCAATACACTTTTCTTTTTGCTTTCATGTTCCTCTCCATATCCATACCCACCGTATCCATAACCGTATCCATAGCCATACCCATAACCCGATGAAGAATCTTTTACAGCATTAAACACAATGCCCAGGTTTTTTATTTTTCCTTCTTCATAAAGCTTATTAATAAATTGTAAATGTTGTTTGCGGGTTACATTCTGTCTTACAACATAAATATTTACATTCGAGTATTTAGATAATAAAATACCATCAGTTACCAACCCAATGGGCGGGGTATCAACAATTACATAATCGTATTTATCACTTAAATAGGCAAATAACTCATCCATTTTCTCTTTATATAAAAGCTCGGATGGATTTGGAGGAATTGGGCCTGAAAATATAATATCTAAAAAAGGTAAGGCATCTGCTTGCTGGGTTACTTCTTCAATAGTTGATATACCGGCCAGGTAATTACTCATACCCTTATCATGCTTTAGTTTTATACCATCAACCAATTTAGGTTTACGCATATCCAGGCAAACCAATACTGTCTTTTTTTCAGATAGTGCAAAAATGCCGGATAAATTATAGGCACAAAATGTTTTGCCTTCTCCGCTTATAGATGATGTAACCAATATTACATTTCGTTTCTTTCTGTCTTTATTTTCTCCAATAAAATAATTAATATTTGTACGTATAGTCCTTAGAGACTCTAAAAATATTGCCTTTGGTTTTTGTTCCGAAAACAGGCTAAAATTATTTTCATTCAACCCAATAATACCCATTAACGGAATTTTTGTATTGGTTTCTAACACCTCTCTATCAGCAACTTTATCATTCAATAAATTTCTTATCGAAATACCCAGCGCCGGCAATAGCAAACCCAAAACAATAGCAATAGCATTTGTTTTACTTTTTACCGGTTTAATTGGGCTGTAAGATGGCTCAGCTCTATCAATAATTCTGTTATCTGATACGGTCGATGCCAATAGAATAGCTGTTTCTGACCGCTTTTGCAGCAAATAAACATACAAACCTTCTTTTATGGTAAACTGCCTTTTTATACTTATCAGTTCAATTTCAGTTTTAGGCATGCTTTTTATTTTGCTCTCAATCTTTCCAAGTTGTTCATTAGCTTCTTTTTGAATAAGCAAATAATTCTGTTTAATGTTTGCTAGAGTTTCTAAAATAGAGTTTTTTACTTTTTTAATTTGCTGGTCTAACCCTTCAATTATTGGATTAGTGGCTTTCGATTCATAATTACGTTTATCCCGTTCATTCTCAAGCTCACTTAAGTTGGCAATTAACTTAATCAACAAAGGGTCTGCTATCCCTAAGCTACTGGGCGTAATATCATTTACTTTCTTATTTTCTTTTATGTATTTTTCTAAATAGTCTATAAAACTCAATTGCACATTGTTTTCCGAAATCTTTTCGTCAAACCCTTTTACCTGTTCTAAAAACAATTTCGATTCAGCATCCACGTCAATAATACCCTTATTGCTTTTATAGGCAAGCATGTCATCTTCAATCTGTTTTAACTCTTCCGATATTTGTTTTATTTGTGCATCAATAAATTTAATTGAATTGCTGGCCAATAAATTTTTTTGCTCAATACTATTTTGCACATATACCTCGCTTAGTTTGTTTAAAAAATCGGCGCACTGCTCCGGTACTACATCAGTAGCGCTAAGTTGCAAAATGGATGAGCCACTTGCTGCAACCTCAATAGCCAAATTAGCCGCATAATAGCCCGCAATATTCTCTATCGGGTTAAAAAACACCTTGTAGTTTTTTCTATCATATTTTGGGTTATCAAAAAGGCTGGCATCAAATTCTTTTCTTAGGCTTACTTTAAACACCCCAAGATCGTTGGCAATTAATTTATTAAAACTACATTCCTGTGTTTTTACTTCATCTTCTTTGTTTATAGGATGATAGCTAAGTTCAAATTTTTCTTTGCTCAAAATCTTAATATCTAACTCCGAAAAATAAGCCAGTTCATACAGCGTATCCGATTTAATGGCAAAAGGGCATTTGGTATATAATTCCGTCGACTTTATTTTGCCTTGTAAAATGTAGGTTTCTTCTATATCCAGTTGTTTTACTGCTTTTGAGATAAGCGATACCGATTTTAAAATTTGTATTTCATTTTCAATATTTCTGTTGCGCTTATAGTCGTTAAGTTCTTTTAAAATATCCTCACCTCCTGCATTTTGGTCTTCAAGTATAATCCGGCACGATGATCTGTAAATAGGTGTAGCATACCAATTATAATAGCGGGCAATAAATAACGCTATGATTAATGAAATAAGAAATAAATACCAGTACTTTATATACCCAAATAAAAAGCGCTTAACGTTAAAATTTCTTTGCTCTATCTCTAATCCCTGCTGCGACTGGTCTGGGCTATTGCTCATTTTTTATGTACAGATATTTAATCCTATAAAGGTATAAAAAAACAGTATGCTTAGAGGTGAAAGTTACTATAAATAGATTAACCTTAGAAGGCCAGAAAGTACTATTGAGTAAGAAACTGCATTTCGAACAGTTTTAATTGCAGTTCGTATAACTTTAATTTTATTTCAAGGTCTTTATCTTCTTTAGATGATGATTTCTTTTTAAATAATCCTTTTTTCTCACCACCAGTGCTTCCTATATCACCCGTATAAGCATCAGAGCTTTCAGATGCCGAGGCTTTAGATTCTTTAGCATGCGGCCTCAACAATCTTTGGTCTTCC
>DATFTU010000609.1:0-3961 GCA_035261565.1 Bacteroidia bacterium | reverse complement strand
TGGCGCTCTTTATCGTGCGAGCCTATATATTGCTTGTATTTTTCGAATTGCACAATGGCATCCTCAAACTTACCCGACAGGTGCAATGCTTTGCCATAATAATAATACGCATCGTGCGGAGCCGCTTTTTCTCGGGGTTCATCTTCGTGGTAATTGCGGCTAACATTGGTAATGGCTTTTTCTAAATAAGGCATGGCCTTTTTCTTTTTAGATGGCAAGCTCATATAAACCAGGCCTATTTTATAGTTTATATTGGCATTGGTTGAATCGATAGCGTAAGCCTGCTTATAACTTTGCAGGGCCATGTCGTAATTTTTCTCTAAAAATAAAAAGTTGCCCTGTGTAAAAGCCTTTAAATACTCGCTTCTTTGGGCGTAAAGGTTATTTGTTAAAATTAATACAGATATTAAAGCGGCAATTTTTTTCATTCTATATATACTACGCACGTTAACAAATGTAACAGTTTTCTGTATAAAATTGCATTCATCGTCCAAAAAAGCAAATTGGTATAATTTTTACTTTTTTAAGAGCCGTTCTTTTAAAAGTACAAAATTTTTAGTATATCTTTACGTTAAGAGTATATTAAACACAGCATATAATCACATTCAAAATATAGTAAAAGAATGAGCGCAACACTTGAATTATCACTACAAGGAACCCTTAAAAAGTTTTTCGGCTTCGGAAAATTTAAAGGTAATCAAGAAAAAATCATTAACAGCATTTTAGGCGGCAAAGACACCTTTGTTATTATGCCTACGGGTGGTGGTAAATCGTTATGCTATCAACTGCCTGCCATTGTAAGCGAGGGCACGGCCATTATAGTATCGCCGCTTATAGCCTTAATGAAAAACCAGGTTGATGCCATAAGGGGTTTTAGTAACGAGGATGGTATTGCCCATTTTTTAAACTCATCGTTAAACAAGGCCGATATTACCCAGGTTAAAAAAGATGTTTTGGCCGGCAAAACCAAACTATTATATGTGGCCCCCGAGACTTTAACTAAAGAAGACAATATTAAATTTTTTACCGAGTTTAACGTATCTTTTTTTGCTATTGATGAGGCACATTGTATATCAGAGTGGGGGCACGATTTTCGCCCCGAATACCGCCGCCTGCGCCCTATTATTGATAAGGTTAGCGAGCGCATGAAAACCAAAATTCCGGTAATTGCCCTTACTGCTACAGCAACCCCTAAAGTTCAGTTAGATATTCAGAAAAATTTGGGCATGTTAGATGCCAACTTATATAAGTCATCATTTAACCGTGCTAACCTATATTACGATATACGCCCAAAAACCAACGTAAATAAAGAAATTATAAAATACGTAAAGCAAAATGCAGGCAAATCGGGCATTGTGTATTGCTTAAGCCGTAAAAAGGTGGAAGAAATTGCCGAAGCCTTAAAAGTTAACGGTATTAAAGCCGCCCCTTACCATGCCGGTATGGATGCTAAAGAGCGCGCCAAAGTACAAGATGGCTTTTTAATGGAAGATTTAAACGTAATTGTAGCCACCATTGCCTTTGGTATGGGTATAGATAAGCCCGATGTACGTTTTGTAATACACCACGATATTCCAAAATCGTTAGAAAGCTATTACCAGGAAACTGGCCGTGCAGGCCGTGATGGTGGCGAGGGTAACTGCGTTACTTTTTACAGCTACGATGATATTGTTAAGTTAGAGAAATTTTTAAAGGGCAAACCCGTTGCCGAAATGGAAATTGGCAAAAGCCTGTTAAACGAAACGGTTTCGTTTGCCGAAACCTCATCGTGCCGCCGCAAGGTGTTACTACACTATTTTGGCGAAGATTTTAACGAAACCGAGTGTAACAACCTGTGCGATAACTGCCGCCACCCAAAACAAAAAACCGAAGGTAAAGAAGATGTTGCCTTAGCGCTTGAAGCAGTGCTTGCCGTTAAAGAAAAACACAAAACTAAAGATGTTATTAATGTGTTGATGGGTACTTTAACATCAACCGGAAAAACATACAAGCACAACGATTTAAAAGTGTTTGGCGATGGCGTTGAAGATGATAAGGACGACCGTTACTGGAGCGCCGTGTTCCGCCAGGCATTGGTAAACAACCTGCTTACTAAAGATATTGAAAACTACGGCTTGCTTAAAGTAAGCGATAAAGGAAAAGCATTTTTAAAGAAACCATACTCTATATTAGTAGCCCGCGACCACGATTACAGTGGTGCCGAAGGAAGTGATGATGATGACATTGTAACACCAACCGGCAAAGGCGCAGGTGCTGCCGATGAGTTATTATATAACTTATTGAAAGACGAGGTTAAAAAAATATCAAAACAAGCTAAGTTACCGCCTTACGCAATTTTTGCCGAAACCTCGTTAGAAGAGATGGCCATACAATACCCTATTACGGTTGAAGAGCTTACGCACATTAACGGTGTGGGGCAAGGCAAAGCAACCAAGTTTGGTAAAACCATTATTGCTTTAATTAAAAAGCATGTTGAGGAAAACGATATTGAGCGCCCAATGGATATGGTAGTTAAATCGGTTGCCAACAAATCGGGCAACAAAATTTACATCATACAAAACGTTGACCGCAAAATAAATTTAGAAAACATAGCCAAATCAAAACAGTTATCGTTTACCGATTTATTACACGAAATGGAAACCATTGTGTTTTCGGGTACCAAACTAAACATCAAATATTATTTAGATGAAGTAATGGACCTTGAAAAACAAGAAGAGGTAATTGAATATTTCCGCGAATCGGAAACCGACTCGGTTGAAGCAGCCCTTAAAGAATTAGGCGCTGATGATTACACCGAAGAAGAAGTACGTTTAATGCGCATTAAGTTTTTAAGCGAGTACGCTAACTAAACCACTCTCTATAATAAAACCTAAAGGGCTTGCAGTTAAAATTGTAAGCCCTTTTTTATGTCCTATGAGGAAAAACTACTGCAACAAAAAAACCGCTTCATTTTACTGAAGCGGTTTTCTCATAGTAGGTTGTCTTTCGCTTGTGCGTTGTCATTTCGACCGCAGGGAGAAATCCGTTTATAAACAGATTTCTCAGTCGTACCTCCTTCGAAATGACAGAGGAATTATTTTTAAGCTTTTACGCTGGCTCTGATAATATTTAAAGCGCCACCTGCTTTAAACCACTCAATTTGCTGAGCGTTGTAACTGTGGTTAGCTTTAATTTCATCTTTGCTGCCATCTTTATGCGTAAACACAACTGTTAATGGCACACCCGGAAAGAAATGGGTTAAACCAATAATATCAATTACATCATCTTCCTGTATTTTGTTGTAATCTTCTTTATCGGCAAAGGTTAAAGCTAACATGCCTTGTTTTTTCAGGTTGGTTTCGTGTATGCGCGCAAACGATTTTACCATAACCGCGCGTACACCTAAAAAGCGTGGCTCCATAGCCGCGTGCTCACGCGATGAACCTTCGCCATAGTTTTCATCACCAATAACAATTGAGCCTATGCCTTGCGCTTTATAAGCACGTTGTACTTTAGGTACTTCGTTATAACTTCCGTCTAACTGGTTTTTAACGCTGTTTGCTTTATCGTTATATGAGTTAATGGCACCAATAAGCATGTTGTTAGAAATGTTATCTAAATGCCCGCGGTATTTTAACCAAGGCCCCGCCATTGATATATGGTCGGTTGTACATTTGCCTTTTACACGTATTAATAATTTTAAGCCGTGCAAATCTGTCCCCTCCCAGGGTTTAAATGCAGCTAATAATTGCAGGCGGTCGCTGGTAGGGCTAACTACCACTTCTACACCTTTACCATCGGCAGCCGGTGCCTGGTAGCCCGGGTCATCAACCGAAAAGCCTTTGGTTGGCAATTCATCACCGGTTGGTGGGTCTAATTTAACTTGCTGTCCTTCTTCGTTGGTTAATGTATCGGTTAAGGGGTTAAAGCCTAAATCGCCGGCAATAGCCAATGCGGTTACAATTTCAGGCGATGCCACAAA
>DATFTU010000608.1:0-2806 GCA_035261565.1 Bacteroidia bacterium | reverse complement strand
CCAGTTTAACGGAAACATAGGTATGCCCGATTTATCGCGCTTACTCAATTTTCCGTTTCCATCCGGTTTTAAAATTAAAGGCAAGTGTGCCAGTTTTGGCATTTGCTCTTCTAAACCTAAATAGCGGTAAATTAAAATATGTGCCGGTGCAGATGGTAACCACTCTTCGCCACGCACCGCATGCGATATTTTCATCTCAATATCATCAACAATATGTGCCAAGTGATAGGTTGGCATGCCGTCACTTTTTAAAAGCACTTTATCATCCACCTGAGATGAGTTTACAACCACCCAGCCACGTATAATATCATTAAAGCGTATTTCCTCATTGCGCGGCACTTTTAAACGAATTACATACGGTGTTCCATCCGCTAAAAGTTTTTTAACCTCATCTTCACTTAGTGTGGTTGAGTTACGCATATTTTGACGAGATACGGCGTTGTATTGCGGAGCCACAACTTTAGCAGCTTCTAAACGCTTACGCATTTCATCCAACTCCTCAGCCGTATCAAAAGCATAATATGCATGTCCGCTTTCAACTAATTTATCGGCATATTTTTTATAAATGCCTAAAGCTTTACGTTCGCTTTGGCGGTATGGCGCATGCGGGCCATCACCAAAACCAACACCTTCATTAGGCTCAATACCACACCATTTAAGCGCGTTAATAATATATTCTTCGGCACCATTTACATAGCGGGTTTGGTCGGTATCTTCAATACGCAAAATAAAATCTCCGCCATGCCTTTTAGCAAATAAATAATTAAACAAAGCGGTACGCACACCACCCATATGTAAACCACCCGTAGGACTTGGGGCAAAACGAACTCTAACGCGATTGTCGCTCATAAAAAAATTTTTGCAAATATACGCTAAATGGCTAATTTGAAGTCTTAAAATTTTATGCTTAAAGATTTTTTGTTAGATGTTGCCTCGCTTGTTTACCCGCGCGTTTGCAGCGGGTGCCACAAAAGTTTATTTAAGCACGAGGAGTTTATTTGCAACAACTGTTATGTAAGCCTGCCCAAAACAAATTACCACCTGCAAAAAGATAATCCGATTGAAAAAATATTTTTTGGAAGAGCCGATGTTAAAACCGCAAGCAGCTTTTTGCTTTTTCAGAAAAAAGGGAGCGTGCAAAAAATGATGCATGCTTTAAAATACAAAAACAAACCCGAGGTGGCTCATTTACTGGGTAAATGGTATGCCCAGGATTTAAAAAATAATGATACATTTTCCTCGGTTGATTATATTATCCCTGTGCCGCTTCATAAAAAAAGATTGCAAAAACGGGGCTACAACCAAAGCGAGTATTTTGCCAAAGGATTAAGTGAGGTACTTAATATTCCTGTGGCTACCAACATACTTAACAAAAGCAAATATACTGAAACCCAAACCCATAAATCTCGAGAAGAACGGGCCGAAAACATTTCTACATCATTTCATCTTCAAAACACTCAAATCATACAGGGTAAACATATTTTATTGGTGGATGATGTTATAACAACGGGGGCCACCACCGAGGCATGCATACTTAAATTGCAGGAAAATACAAATGCCTCTATTTCTGTTGCCTCAATTGCTTATGCTACACTTTAACCATGAATATTAAAGAAGCTCTTTTAAAAGAACACTCTAAAACCCAAACATTAAAAATTGTTGCTTATGTGGGCAACGATAAAAAATTGTTTGCCGAATTAATTACCCGTATGCTTACGGCTGAATACCGAATTGCACAACGCGCCGCATGGCCGGTATCGTATTGTATAGAAGCTCATGCAGGTTTAATAAAACCCTGGCTTAGTAAAATGATAAAAAAGCTAGGCGAAAAAAACATACACAATGCCATTAAACGTAACACCTTGCGTGTGCTAGCAGATGTTGATATACCCGAAAAACATTGCGGAACCTTGTATGATATAAGCTACGCGTTTCTGCACGATTTAAACGAACCCATTGCCATACGTGTTTTTGCACTTAGTGTATTAGCTAACGTAGCTAAAAAATACCCTGAATTAAAGAAAGAGGTTATTCACAATGCCTAAAGCCTTTTGCATTGCGGCATACCTGCACTCGAAAGCCGAAGCAAAAAAGTTTTAAAACAATTAACCCGTTAATTCAACACCGGTTGTTGCGGACAATTAGCCAAGCCTTGTTTAGCCTGTGCATGGTTAGGGTTTAACTTTAAGCATTGGTTAAATGCGCCGGCTGCTTTAGCATAATCGCCTAAAGAAAATGCCACACCACCTAAGTTGTACCATATTTCAGGATCCTGTGGGAATATCTTAGAAGCGCGCTCAAACCAATACAATGAGTTTTGCAACTTCTTATCCTTCGCATCCTGAAACGCCTGTTGTATATACACATTCGAAAGCACACGGTAATAACTCACCAAATACGGGTTACTTGGGTACAAACGGTAAGCCGTTCCCCAAATTTCTTCTGCTTTATTATAGTCACGTAGTTTAAAATATGCCAAACCTAAATTCAAATAGCCATTCACATATTTAGGGTGCAACTCTAAAGCATGGTTTAAGTAACCTTTAGCCTTTTCTAAATATTCTATTTCGTGTTTTTTATTTTCCGGGCGTTCTGATAAATCAATCCAACGTGCGCCTGCGTTACCCAAACATAATACCGAGTTCGGCATAACATCTACATCGTGTGTAAACAGGGTAATATCGTTTTTCCATACTGCATTACGGGTAACGGTTCTAATACCACACAAAATGGTTAAAATAACAAGTACGGTCCACAACACCGCTTTATGCACATTCACCGATGTAATTTTCTTTCTGGCTTCTTC